>DASVMD010000033.1:0-8901 GCA_036384495.1 Saccharimonadales bacterium (SeqCode) | reverse complement strand
GCTTCGGTTTTGAGCACTTTTTCGAACTTGGTGGCGTCAGAATCGAACAAGCGATCAAGCGTCAGTTCGTCGAATGGGAAGACTTCGCGCAGCGCGTCTTCAAATTGATCGGTGGCAACGAGTGGTGAGGTCGCCAAGCCGTGAGCTTCGTCTTCAACCAGGATGCGAATGCGTTTACTGATGTCGTCGGAGCGCAAAATTTCGTGGCGCATGGCATAGATCGCCTTGCGGTGGCGGTTCATGACGTCGTCGTACTGGACAACGTTCTTACGCTGGTCAAAGTGATAGCCTTCGACTTTCTTCTGAGCGCCTTCCAGCGCACGGCTAATAACGCGGTTTTCGATTGGTGTTTCGTCATCGACGTTGAGACGCTCCATGACGCCGCTGATTCGGTCGCCACCGAAGATACGCATCAGGTCGTCTTCGGTACTTACGAAGAACTGCGTAACGCCGGGGTCGCCCTGACGACCGGCACGACCACGCAGCTGGTTGTCGATGCGGCGTGACTCGTGGCGCTCGGAGCCGAGCACGAACAAGCCGCCAAGTTCTTTGACGCCATCACCAAGCACGATGTCGGTACCACGACCGGCAATGTTGGTAGCCAGCGTAACGGCGCCCTTTTCGCCGGCTTCGGCGACAATCTTGGCTTCGCGTTCGTTATTTTTGGCGTTCAGTACTTGATGCGGAACCTTTTCCTTATCCAGCAGCGCGCCCAGCGCTTCGTTCTTTTCGATTGAGACAGTACCAATTAGCACTGGCTGGCCCTTGGTATGCAGGCGCTTAACTTCTTTGGCGATGGCCTTGAATTTGCCCTTTTCGGTGCGGTAGATGCGATCGGTGCGGTCTTCACGGGCGATCACACGATTGGAGGGGATTTCGACGACGTCGAGCTTGTAAATCTGGTGGAACTCTTCGGCTTCGGTGAGTGCCGTACCGGTCATGCCGCCTAGTTTTTCGTACAAGCGGAAGTAGTTCTGGAATGAAATCGTCGCCAGCGTCATGCTTTCTTGCTGCACCTCGACGCCTTCTTTGGCCTCGATAGCCTGGTGGAGACCTTCGTTATAGCGACGACCGGCCAGCAAACGACCGGTGAATTCGTCGACAATTACGACTTCCCCGTCGCCGGTTACCACATAATCTTTATCACGGTGGAACAGCGCGTGCGCGCGTAATGCTTGCTGCAAGTGGTAGATGGTGCGGATATTCTCGGAGCCGTACAAATTGTCGATACCGAGGATTTTTTGGACTTTTTCGACACCAGCGTCGGTGAGAATCACGGTTTTGCGCTTTTCATCGGTTTCGAAGTGCTTTTCTTTAACGAGTTGACGCACGACTTTAGAGAACTGGGCATAGGCGGTGCCGCTGGTAACGCTTGGCGCACTGATGATCAGCGGCGTGCGGGCTTCATCGATTAAAATGGAGTCGACTTCGTCAACGATGGCAAAGTGCAAATCACGTTGTCGCAATTGGTCTTCCTCGCGGACCATGTTGTCGCGCAGGTAGTCGAAGCCGTATTCGTTATTAGTGCCATAGGTGACATCGGCAGCATAAGCCTCTTGACGGGTACACGGTTTGAGGTGTCTGAACCTCTCGTCTTCGTGATCTTTATTGGTGTAGTCGGGGTCGTACCTATAGCTCGCTCCGCCGCCCTCACCGCCACCGACGATCACCCCAACCGAAAGACCCAAAAAGTGATACACCTGACCCATCCAGCCGGCATCGCGCTGCGCCAGATAGTCGTTCACGGTAACCACATGGGCGCCCTTTTCGGTCAATGCATTAAGATACACCGGCGCGGTGGCTACCAAGGTTTTACCTTCACCGGTTTTCATTTCGGCCACGTTGCCTTCGTGCAGCACCATGCCGCCGATCAGCTGGACGTCGAAGTGGCGAAGGCCAATTGAGCGCTGAGCGCCCTCGCGCACCACCGCAAAAGCATCAGGCAGAATGGCGTCCAAAGATTCTTTTTTGAGCCGCTTTTTGAGCACATCGGTTTGCTCGCGCAGCTGCTTGTCGGTCATTTTTTCGTATTTGCCGGCCAAAGCGTTAATTGCCGTGACACGCTTACGCAGTCGCTTGACCGTCTTGGCCTGCGGATCACCTAAAATCTTTTTAAAGACAATATTCATTAGCCCTCTCGTCTCCTCAAGTTACAGAAAAACACCAGTTATAGAGATAGATTATACGCGCCTCGGGCACAAAAAGCGACCGTATTTTAGAGAGCGCCCTGGCGGCGTAATCGTCCAAACAAATGCCGCTGCATTTTGCCGCCGTGATGCAGGTCTTTGTACTTTTGGAGCTGCTGCTTCAGCTTGGTTTCTACGATGTCCACCGCGGCGTACATATTAAGCGCGCTTTCTTTGATAACGATGTTTTGGTGCGGCAGGTGCAGTGTTACTTCGCAGGTGCAGTGATTATTATTTTTGGTTTTGCCCTCTTTGAGATGGACCTCGGCGTGCGCGCTTTGCTTGCTGTGCTTGGAAAGATACTTGTCGAGACCACCGATCTTTTTGGTGACGTATTTGCGAAGCGAATCGTTGACCGTGGCGTGCACACCCCGGATTTCAAACTTTTGTAACATAGCGCCTCCTCTTCGTTTTTAGCTTTGAATGAGCATCATGTACTTTTATTATACGCCTGTTTTACCTTGGCGATGTGATTTCCCTCATTGCCAAGCACCTCCAGATTTGTACCAAAATCTTGAGACAAGTCGCTAGGCTAGATTTCGGTGAGGCCGCCCAGGTAAGGCTGCAAGACGGCTGGGGTGCGAACGTTGCCTTCGGCGGTTTGGTAGTTTTCGATGATGGCAATCATGATGCGACCAAGCGCAAAGGCCGTGGCGTCGTTGGTGTTAATAAGCGCCAGCGCACCGTCGTTTTTGCGGACGCGAGTCTTTAGGCGTCGAGCTTGGTAATCCGTCATGAAGTCGGCTGTGTGTGTTTCGCGGTATTTGTTTTGCCCTGGCATCCAGGTTTCGATATCAACGCCGGTGGCGTTCGGCTTGCCAATGTCTGCCGTACATTTTTGAACGACTTGATATGGCAGTCCGAGCTGCTGCACCAAATATTCTTGGATTGCAGCCAGTAATTTGTGCTCGTCATGGCCGGTTTCGCTGGTGCTAAAGACTTCCATTTCGAGCTTGTCGAACTGGTGCATACGCAAGATGCCTTCGGTGTCTTTGCCGTAGGTGCCTGCTTCGCGGCGGAAGCTCGATGAGTAGCCAATGTAGCGAATCGGCAATTGCGCTTCATCAAGGATTTCGTCTTTGTACATGCTGCCAAGGGTGTGTTCGGCGCTGCCCTGCAGCCAGAGGTCATCTTCGTCTTCGCCGACCTTATAGCGATCGTCACGTGGCTCCAAACGATCCATTGCCGCAAAGACATCGGTACGAATCATGGCTGGTGGCAACACCGGAGTGAACGGCTTGGCCGGGATATTGAGCTGCTTTTCATCGATAAGCTGCTGCAATATTTTTTCATCGCTCAGGGTGTTTAAAACAAATTGAATAATAGCGAACTGGAGCTTTACGAGATCACCTTTTATGTAGGCGAAACGCGCGCCAGCGACTTTGGCAGCGCGTTCTTTATCGATAAGATCCTTGGCTTCGGCCAGCTCCCAGTGGCTCTTGGGCTGGAAATCAAAATGAGTCGGTTCGCCAACCTTGTACGCAACAACGTTTTCATCTTCGCTGGCGCCGACCGGCACGTCCGGGAGCGGCATATTAGGCACCTGCTTGAGCAGCGCGATGAATTCTTCTTCGATGGCATCGAGCCGGTGCTCTTTGTCGGCCAGCGTTTCGCGCATTTCGCGTCCCTGAGCGATTTGCTCGTCGGTGGGCTTGCCGCCCTTCATTTGCGTGTTGAGCTCGTTGCGCTTTTGGCGCAGCGCCTCAACTTCGGTGAGGAGTTCGCGGCGCTCTTTATCGAAACCTAAAAGCTGCGGGATATCAACTTTATAGCCTTTCTGAGCGGATTTTTCGGCCACTCGATCAGGATTGTCGCGGATAAACTGAATATCTAACATGCCCCTAGTATACCCTATTTAGCCCACCAAGCTAACTTCTTAGCAATTTTTGTTCTAACAGGGGTGACGTGTCAAGCGATTGCCTGCGCCAATGGAGAACTTGCCGGAAGATCAATAACCAGATCCCTGCCCTCTAACAGAACTTCGTCAGCACGCTGGTCGAATACATCGTCAGTGCCTAGATTTCTTACTGGAGGCGGTGTAAAGTCGAGCAATCGTTGCTGGCCCCCAACCATGAACGACAATATTTGCTCAATTGATTCATCATCAACTTCATAATCAAAGTCTTCTTTTCGCGAAAAAGCCGCTTCTACGCGCTCCGCAAGCTCCATATTAGACCACAAAGCTTGCACTTCTTCTTGGCCGCCACGACTAGCATCTTCGGTTAGAATTGCCCTTGGTTTACCGCCCTCCACTGCAATTAAGCCCATAAATTGAGGAACTTGGGGAGTAAGTTCGGGGATGCGACTGAGCAATAGCTCAATTCCGCTCAACTCAGTTTGCGTCTTAAGGATAGGATCGGCTCTCCCTTTTGGCAGTTTGACTGCCGCGAATATAGACGCATCGCAAACTTCTATTTCCCCGATTGCTCTAGTCCTGTATTCTCCACCATCTTCTCCGATTCGAATCCCTGGCACGCGCATAGATAAAGCCTGGACGTCGATACTCTGCACGGCTCTAACGCAGTAATCAATATAACTTTCGCCTGCTCTCATTGAGAGATTACTATAATACCTTTTATGTAATTTTTCAAGGATTATTTTTGAGGTGTTTGAGCGTCAGCTCAGTGCGTTGACGGGCGTAGGTGCAGAATTCGCAGGGGCCGCCCATGGCGGCCGTGCCGATGGGGGGCATGTTGTCGTTTTCGATGCAGGCTTTCATGTCGGCCAAGGTCGGCTCAATCCACTTGTCGCTGCCCTTGTACGGAATCACGGTGGTGCGGAATTCGACGCGGTCGTTGAAGCCGTCTAGATCCATGCGACCGTTGGTGTATACAAAATAGCCGGTGTCGCTGACTTGGAAGCCGTTTTGGCGGAGCAGCCATTGGTAGACTTCGAGCTGGCGCTTGTAGCTGATCTGCCACGGCGAATCGATACTGACATCGCTTGATTTCGCGGTGGCTTTGTAGTCGACTACGATTAGCTCGCCGTCATCGTTCACCCAGACGTCGTCGATGGCGCCAAAAACATGTAGATTCGTCGGCTTATGCACTGCTACCACCCCTGTAAAATTGTAGCGCCAGGTGTCGAGGTCTTTGTGCTGGAACGGCACGGCTTTGACGCCGTGTTTGGTCATCAGCGGGTGTGGTGTACCGGCGGCACGATGAACGTCGAACTCTTTTTTGAATAATTCGTCGATGGCTTTGTTGATGTTGAACGGCGGGCTTGACGGCCGGGTAATTTTCAGCCGCGCATCCAGCCAGAAACAGCGCGGACACTGCTTAAACAGCTCAATTTTTGAGCGCGAAACCTTGTACGCTGCCGCCTGCCCCGGTTTGTAGGGCGCTGATCGTTCCCGTTGATATGCCATTACTTCTATTGTAGCAGTGCAGCTCAGATTTCTTCGAGAACTCGCAGCAGATCATCTGGCGTGGCGGCCACGGCGAACGGTTTGGTGGATTCCAGCACACCCGGCCGAGCAAAGCCCCACAACACGCCTACGGCCCGCATCTTGAGCGACTCGGCGGCTTGCATGTCGCGCAGCTCATCACCGACGTAGACGGCATTTTTGAGCTCAATGCTGTGGTCTTTGAGCAATTTGCGCAGCGTGGCGGCCTTGCCAAAGATAAACACGCCGCCGTAGATCTGGAAAAATTCTTTGTGAATGTTGTGACGTTTTAAGAATACGCCAACATTTTTGGCACTGTTACTACTCACGATGAACAATTCGTGGCCCTCGGCGTGCAGTTTGCGAATAACTTCCGGCATGCCTTTGAACGCCCGCATGTCTTTCATGAACGGCTCCATAGCCTTGCGACCCTTGTAATATAGCAGCGGCAAGCGCCACCACGGATGCCCGACCCGGCGCGAGACAGCCGCCAGCGGCAGCCCGCGCAGATCTTTACGCAACTCAGGGGTCACTTGCTTGTGCGCTTCGCCGGCCACAAAGTCAATAAAATGGTCGTTCGTATCGGCGATCGTTCCGTCGAAATCAAAGATAATGGCAGCCATTACCTACAGTGTACACTAGGTGTCGATTGGCGCGTATGGGATGTGGCACATGCCGATGCCGGTTTTTTGGGTGTATTTTTGGTGATACTCTTCGGCTTCGTAAAATGGGCCGGCTTTAATAATTTCGGTAACGATGGGCTTGTCAAAGTTGGGTTGGACATCTTTTTTGACTTGTTCGGCGGTTTGTTTTTGGTTGTCATCGAAGTAAAAAATTGCCGTGCGATAGCTGTCGCCGACATCTGGCCCCTGCCTGTTCAGTTGGGTGGGATCGTGCATGCGGAAGAATTGGCGCACCAGTGTTTCATACGTTACTTCTTCGGGGTCAAATTCGATTAATACCGCCTCGGCGTGGCCGGTAGTATGCGTGCAAACTTCTTCGTATGTAGGGTTTTCAGTGTGCCCGCCAGTATACCCGACCGTGGTCGCGACAACCCCAGGAACTTCGTCAAAATAGAACTGAACTCCCCAAAAACAGCCGGCGGCGAATAGTGCTTTGTTCATGCTTCTAGTATAGCATTCTAATAGCGGGGAGGCTCGGGCTCCATGCGAAGGCCTCTTTCTTCGAGCCTATCTTGGATAGCCATTTCAACAGCTTCAGGCGGGAATATTATGGCGTCAAAACTTTGACTGGAAAGCGGGATATATACAACCTCTTCGACCGCCAGGCCGGCAGCATCCAGGTCGCTGGCTAAATTGCCTTCGTCATCAAGTTCGACAATCACCGATAGACCGTCTTGCGCTTGTGGCAGATCCTTAACGTATCTGAGTGGCTGCTCTGCAAGTGCCTGCTTGCCAATCACGTCCAAACCCATACAAAGACCGCCCAGGGAAATATTTTCGAGAGGAATTGGCTCGTAAACAAGTTGACCGTCCTCGAATACGGGACGATAGATAAGCTGAGGCTCGGCCAGAATCTGTGAACCTTTAATAGCCGTCGTCAGCTCGGCCTTCTGAATAATCCTTTCGACCTTGCGGAGCTGTACTGGCCCGGTGTCGTGTCTTCGAAAATATTTTGAATGAATCAAACGTACAACATCATTGGAAAACCTATTGAGCACTTCGACTTGGCGATTTTCGTTCACAATATCCAAGGCTTGCGTGTAAAAGCGTAGTGGATCCAGGTCTTCAAAGGCTGTTTGAGGTATGCATTGCATAGTGGTAGCCCGGACATACATATATACGTTACGGGTATCCTTTATTAGCGGATGATGAACAATCTCCTCTTGGTTGATGAGAAATTTGTGCCAAAGGGCATACTCACCGTTTCCAAAAAAGTCGACTACTGTGAAGCCCTGGCTATAAGCGTAATCCTGATTAATCTCATCTGTACTAAGGCGATAGAGCGGGCCTTGTTCTTGATTTCCATCTTCGGATATTGTATCGCCTTCGGCATCCGAATCATCGGCTTCGGATTCGAGAGCTTCAATGACCCGCTCCGGCCGGATGCCGTACCCTGTGACTACGCAGCACTCGTCCATCATCCCCGTCTGGTACCACAGGCTATTCAGCGCTCGCTCCATTTCGGGAATGCGCTGCTTAATGGCAGCGCTGTCCCCCTCGGAGTTACTGAGAGCAATGAAGGCCTCGAATGTATCAATTCCCTGCTTTATTTGCTCGTGAATTGACAATTCGGGCCCAAGCGCTGGGCGTTCACCTTCCATGGCCTCAGCATAGGCCAAATAGACATAGCTCGCAAGCCGCCAGGGCAGCTTTTATTCTGTGACTTTTACATCACGCCAGAAGGCGACGTAGTCGGTGAAGTCTTTTTTGACGGTTTCGATGGCGGTGGGTAGCGGCTCGGGGTAGCTCCACGCGTTGTCCTTACTCCAGTTGTCGCCCTGGCCGACATCGAAGTACTGACAAACGCCTTTCCACGGACAGGTGTACGGCGTGTCGCTTTTGCGTAAGAATTCTTGCTTCACGCTGGACGGCGGAAAGTACCAATTTTGCTCGATATAAATAAGATCGGCCTTGTCGGCCTCAGCGATGACGATGTCGTTCCAAATTGCTTTCATATAACTCCTTTTGCTTTTATATAGTACTCATGTGGTTCTGACTACAATCCGATGCCAAAGAGATGGCCAACACTGACCAGCAACACGAGCAGTCCGAGTGTGCGGCGGAAGTAATTAACTCCTTGAAAGAGCTCGAGTAGCGACCAAATAATCAAAACCACCGTGGCAATCTTGCTGATTGCGTGGGAGAAGCCGCCGTAGGTAAATGCCGCGATGATCGCCAGCACTAACCAGCCTATAATCCACGCGTTTGGCCGCTGATACACCACCACATCGCCATGTTTATCTTTCCAGAATTTATCCCAAAACGTTTGATTCATAGCTTATATTGTGCCAGAAATCCTGGGCATAAGCTATAGCAATTACTCCAACTCGTTGATGCGCTTGTGGTCTAAGCCGTAATAATGAGCGATTTCGTGCCACAACGTGTGCTTGATTGCCTCCTTGAGCTCTTCGGGGGTCTGGGCCTGCGCTTGCAGCGGCAGCCTGAACAGCGTAATCCTGTCTGGAAACAGCGCGGCGTGGCCTTGGCGCTGGCTAAGCGGCACGCCTTCGTACAGTCCGAGCAGCGTTTGGTACGGTGTTAGGTTGGATTTTTGCCGTTGCTCGGGCGTGGGCTCATCTTCGTATAAAATTGCCACGTTTTTGATGTTTTTGACATGCTCGCCGGGCAGCTCTTCGAGCGCTTGGTT
>DASVMD010000032.1:0-7123 GCA_036384495.1 Saccharimonadales bacterium (SeqCode) | reverse complement strand
TGGGGATTCTGCAGCCACCACACCGCCGCATGAGCGGCGGTTTTAACGCGCCAGACTTTTGGTTCATCGGGGACTTTTGTGGTGCTGACTTGCCCGTTAACGGCAACGAACAACGTGTCATTGTGCCGCACAATAATATGCGCGCTATGCTGGGTGGTGAACTCGTGTAACAGATCAATTAGGCGTAAAAAATCCATGTCAAAAGTGAAGGTCTGCGCAAAACGGGCATTAGTGGCAATTTTTTGAAGCTGCGCAAAACTGAGCACCAACAGCGTATCCGGGCGCTGCAAAATAGCTGCGGGACCACCCACAAAATAATCCACCGCATCTTTCGTGACCGTCAATTGCCCGCTGTATTTTGTTATAAATTGCTCTAAGGTGATAGCCGTTTCGGAGTTACGGCCAAAATCGCCTGCCAAAAGCACGGCGTTGGCCCAGGCGGCCAGATCGCAGAATTCGGCGATAGATTGCTTGCTAAAGCTGCCACTCGGCGTGCTCGGCGCGTACTCCCCCGCCTCAAACACGCGGCCAACAGTTTTTTGCAGGCTGCTCGGTAGTAATACGCGGGCCGTGCCAATGCCGGCTTTTGCCGCCTCACCGTAGGCCTCACCAGCTGCCGCAAATCCATGTGCGTTACCGCCAGCAATCAGTAGTTTACCGGCATGCGCACGGTTCTCCGGACGGCTCCACTGCAGATTCGGAAACAGCGGCTTGTCGGGTGTTTGTTTATGCCAGTAAGGTTGCATAGTGCTCCATTATGGCGACGTATCGCTCCGGCTGATACCAAATATTGTTATGGTCACCAGGCATTCCGATGAATGCCCATGCTTGTGTATTCATAAGGGCTTGTTGATGCTCCTCAGATCGAGGCCAGGGGTCATCGTGATTAGCGATAAATATGGCCGATGTGCTCGCTATAATAACAGGGTTTCCAATCTTGGTGTTGGCTTCACGTATTATACCGAGGTTTCTCAGTGGCTGTCGCAATCCATAGTGTGTGTTCTTCAGTCGAAGACTAAAATTCTGCATGACGTTTCCTTCCTTAAAGCTCTCTAGGTTGGCGCGAATCCAAGTACGAGGCGCGCGAGCCATGGCCAAAGGCATGCCAACGTAGATGACTAATTTTGGTTGTACAGAAGTGGGTATCAGCCAGCACCCCGCTGAGTGCGCAATAATAATATCTGCCTTATCGAGTGAAGTAGGCACAAAGCCAGCCTGGGTAGCTAGTTTTCGTAATTTTTGGCCATGTGCGGGGCCGCCAACAAAACCGTAACTGAGGGCAAAGCTAGGCTTTGAGGAGGTATTGGCCATTGTGCGGCTCCAATTCGTACGTCATATTTTTGCGCTCCAACACCACGCGCCACTGCTCTTTCTTGGCGTGCTCAAAGAGGTCTTTGCTGGGGTTAAAAGCAATCGGTTGCTCCACGATAGATAGCATTGGGATATCGCTCTCGCTGTCGCCCACGGCTATGCTGCCCTCCCAGCTGGCGTTGTGCTTGGCGACCAGTTTTTTCAAATATTCGGGCTTTCGTTCGCTGCGCAGAGGTGTGGCTTTGCCGGTAAAACGGCCGTCTTTCACTTCGTAGATGCTGCCGCCAAAATCGTCAAAATCGTAGTAGGCGGCCAGAAGTTCCACGATTTCGGTTTGCGAGCCGGAAATAGCAAATAACAGATAGTTTTTGGCTTTCAGCTCGGCGATCAGATCGCGGGTGTAGGTGTACACCTGGTTTTTATATTCGGCGATCACACTTTTGCAGGCTTGCTGCAGGGCGCTGACTTCAATACCGGTAATAGCCGAATTCATCAGATTAACAAGCTTGCGTTCGTAGTCGTCAAACGACTGCTCGCTGCTGCGCTCTTTCCACTCCATGCGGGCCTGGCGCACCGTTTGATACTGAATGCCATCTAAGATGCCGGCCCGCGCTAGTTCATCAGCGATGGCATGGTAGAGCTGCCAACGAATGATGGTGCCATCGATATCAAAGGCGGCAAACGGGCGGCTCATCACACCCTCTCAGTTAGTGTAAGGAGGATTGTTCGCATAACATCGTAATTTGCCCGATTGCCACTGCTATGACCTGCGGTAGTCCAGATCAGCTGACTATTCGGAAGTTTCTGATTAAGCTTGTAGGCGGTAACTGGTGGACAAACCATATCGTATCGCCCCTGTACCAGCCAGGTCTCAGTTTGTATTTTATGAGCATTATCCAAGATATAGTTTTCTGGCAAAAAGCCATTGTTCTTAAGATAATGCAGCTCAATTTTCATGCTTAGAGGATCAAAAGTGGCATAATCTTGTGGCGTATGACGATCATCCAGCGATAGCAATGATCCTTCTAGCTCTGCATAGGCGTAGATAGACCGCTTGGCTGCCTCGGGATCAGACCCGAAAGCTTGCTTATAGTGGTAGGCGCTTGGGTCGCCGGCGAACTCTTTGGGCACGCTATCAATGTACGTTTGCCAGATATCCGGAAAGAACTCACTGAATCCGCCGTTGTCGATGTAAGCAGTCTCTGTGGACGAGGCCGTGTAAATGCCGCTCAACACGAGTGCTTTGACTTTTTTAGGATGTTTTAGCGTGTAGGCTAGCCCTAAGCACGAACCCCACGAGCCGCCAGTTATGATGAATTCTTTAATGTTGAGGTGCTGCGTAAGTGTTTCGATATCTTCAATAAGATGGGCGGTAGTGTTATTCTCAATTGAACCGGTGGGTAGGCTCTTTCCTGATCCACGTTGGTCAAAGAAAATGACGCGTTGCTGAGCGGCATCAAATCGTTGTTTTTGTCCATTTGAGGTACCGCCGCCTGGCCCACCGTGCAAGAAGATAATTGGGGTTTTAGCATCTTTTTTGCCCCAATCCTGGACGTATATTTGATGGCCGTCGCCGACATCTAAAAAGAATTCCTGGTTGGTATGTTCATCGGGGGTCATTCTGCACTTTCCTTTCCTTGGCGGTAGGCTTTTTTGATACGGAAATACTCCTCCCGGCTGTCGCTGTTTTTGTTAAAGGTGCCGACCGGATATTTTTCGACTGCCTTAGTGAGCTTCTGCTTATAGGTGCTGGCGATGTCAATGTCCATTTCGTTGGCGAAATTAAAAGCGTAGATAAGGACATCGGCCAGCTCGTCGGCTATCTGTTGTTTGTTGGCTTCTTGGTATTCATCCCATTGGAAATGCTCCAGCAATTCGGCGGCCTCTATAGCGATAGAAATCGCCAGATTTTTAGGGGTATGGTGTTTCTTCCAGTTGCGCTCCTCGGCAAACTGATGAATCAGATCTTTTAGCTCTTTGAGCGTGGTGTCGTTGTCCGAAGTGCTCATATGTCTAGTGTAACAGATACTGGACAGTGGTCGGACCCCATAATGTTGGGGTGGATGGCGGCGGCTTTGACTTTGCCGCGCAGACTATCTGACACCAAGAAGTAATCGATGCGCCAGCCAACATTTCGCTCGCGTGACTTGGCGAAGTGGCTCCACCAGGTGTAGTAGCCGTTACCCTGCTTGAACATGCGGAGTGTGTCTATAAAACCGGCGTCCAGGAAGGCTTGGAAGCCGCTACGCTCTTCTTCTGTGAAGCCCTTTTTACCTCTGTTGGGCTTAGGGTTGGCCAGGTCGTCTTCGGTGTGGGCCACGTTGAGGTCACCGCAGAAGACCACGGGCTTGGTTTTCTCGAGCTGTTTGCAATAGGCTAAAAAGGCTGGATCCCAGTGTTTGTGTCTGAGGGGAATGCGGCTGAGATCATCTTTGGCGTTTGGTGTATAGACGGTGACGACCCAGAATTTGTCGAACTCGGCGGCGATCACGCGGCCTTCCAGATTAGGGTCACCATAGGTGTCGCCGCTGACTTCGTATTTTTTGATAATGTCCTTAGGGTAGCCATTTATAACCTGCAGCGGCTCGATTTTACTCAAAAGTGCTGTGCCTGAGTAGCCTGGTTTTTCGGCCGAATACCAAAAGGCGCGGTAGCCATCGATGGCGGCGTCGATCTGTTCTGGTTTTGCCTTAATCTCTTGCAAGCACAAAATATCTGGCTGCTCCGAGGCCAAAAACGGTTCCCACAGCCCTTTTTTAACGACGGCGCGGATACCGTTGACATTCCATGAGTAGATTTTAAGCACGTCGAGCCTCGAGTTTGGTTATGCGGCGTTCGTGGTGCTGGACGTCTTTATTGGCGGCCGTAAGAGCGTGTTTGAAAATCCGGACCTCTGTTTTAAGCTCATTGAATTCATCACGGGTTGGTAGATTCGCAATTTTACGCTGCATATCAACCACTACTTCAAGCACTAGTTGAACTTTGGAGTCAATTTGCTCCACATACACCCCTAACATTCGGTGCAAATCTTTGTCGCTGTATTTGTGGTCACTCATCGTGCTTCCAGTATAATCCGGCGGCGGCCAAATTGCGAAGTAATTTAAGCAATAGTTAATCTTTTGTTACAATAGATTTCTAGATGGAGCCTCGACCCTACAAGCGAATTCTGCTCAAACTCTCCGGCGAACAATTGGCTGGCAAATATGATTTTGGCGTCGATCCAGAACTGGCAGCCTTTCTGGCGGATGAAATCAAAAAAGTTGTGGATACTGGTTGCCAGGTCGTTTTGATTGTCGGCGGGGGCAATATGGTGCGCGGCGCCGAAATTGCCGGCCACGGCATTAAGCGTGTCACCGGCGACCAGATGGGCATGCTCAGCGGTCTGATCAACTCCATGGCACTGACCGATATTTTTGAATCACGCGGCGTGCCGACTCGCTGCCTCAGCAACATTTACGCGCAGCAAGTCGCCGAATCCTACTCCTACCGATTGGCCGAAAAACACCTGCAAAACGGACGCGTGGTAATCGTAGCTGGCGGCACTGGTCGCTCGTATGTCACACATGACACCGCGGCGGTTAGTTTTGCGCTGGAACTGGACTGCGAAGTAGTGCTCAAGGCCACCAAGTTCGACGGCGTCTACGACAAGGATCCGGCCCAGTTCCCGGATGCCCACAAGCTCGACGAGGTCTCATTCCAAGATGCGCTCGAAAACAACTCCATTAAGGTGATGGACAAGGCGGCTATGGGCCTCGCTTTGGAGCAAAAGAAACCAATTATTGTGTTAGATGCGCTGCAAGCTGACAATCTGGTAAAAGTGGCTGGTGGCCAGCCAATCGGTACGATTATAAAGTAAGATCAGGCGCATCGAGCACAACCTGATCACCCGGCCGGGTTTCGCCGCGCAGGATTTTTTGGGCGACGGTGTCTTCGACGGCGCGCTGCAGGGCGCGGCGCATGGGGCGGGCGCCGAGGCGCGGGTCGTTACCTTGCTCTACGATCTTAGTGATTGCCGCGGGTGTGAGCTGCACGGATATATTTTGAGATGCCAGCGTAACATTAGTTTCCTGGAGCATGAGCTGCACGACCTGGCCCAGTTCTTCAGGGGTCAGCGGCCTAAAGAGCACGGTGTCGTCGAAGCGGTTGAGGAGCTCGGGTTTGAACTGGCCGCTGCTGATCAGCTCATCGGTGAGTTGGTCGGCAAAACTCTCTAAAGCCTCGCCTTGAGCAATCCGCTCGCGGATGGTCTGGGCGCCGGCGTTGCTGGTGGCGATAATGATGCAATCCTTAAATGACACGGCTTTGCCGGATACATCTGTTAATTGGCCTTCGTCGAGCAACTGTAGCAACAGATTTAAGACGTTAGGGTGGGCTTTTTCAATTTCGTCGAAGAGCACCACCGAAAACGGCTGCTGGCGGACTGACATTATTAGGCTCGTTGTATCTGTTGCGCCGGTGGAAAGTAGGCGCTGCACGTCGTCTGGCTGCTGGTATTCGCTCATGTCGAGCCGTAACAGATTGCTTTCGGCGCCGAAATAGATGGCGGCAATGGCTTTGGCCAGCTCGGTTTTACCGACGCCGGTGGGCCCTAAAAACAGGAAGCTACCGATGGGGCGCCGCGGATTAGTCACGCCGGCGCGGGCGCGTCTGAGTGCGCTGGCTACGGCTTTAACAGCGTATGTTTGGTTGATCATCCGCTGGTGAATACTGTCTTCCAGATTAAGCAGCTGATTGGCTTCGGCGGGCGCGGCACTGGCTACTTTAACGCCGCGTGTTTGCTCAATAGCTTGCTGAACGCTTAGGGCGGTAACCAGCATTTGCTCGGCATGCGCCACAGATTGCTGGAGCAGTTTTATGGCTTTGCCCGGATAGGCCTCATCTTGCTCGTAGCGGCCGCTCAGCCGGTAAGCCTCGCGCAGGGCTTCGTAGGCGATCAGGACGTTGTGTTTGTGCTCGAGCATTGGCACCGTGTCTTCGAGAACGCGCATAACGCCGTCTTCGGGTAATTCTTGCAAAACAACGGGGGTTAACAGATTGGCCAGACTTTGGTTTTGAACGCGCAGGCGCTGGAAATCGCTTGGTGACAGCGCCAAAATCATCGGTACAGCGGCGGCTTGAACAATGGAAAGCAGGATGTGGGTTGCATCAAAAGCGCCTGGGCCACCGCCGAAGAACAGCTGGGCATCGTCAAAAAACAGCACGATATGGCCTGCGTGGGCGGCCTCGTTGGTGGTGCGGATCATGATTTGCTCCAGGGCGCCCTGCCCCTGGGCCTGCGACACAATATCGGTGGCATTTAGGGAAATGATCTGGTGGTAAGCCAGGCTTTTAGTGGAGCGGCCCTCGATCATGCGCTGTGCCAGGGCGTAGACACTGGTGGTTTTACCGATGCCATCAGGGCCGATCAGCGCCACGGCAGCACCTCTGTTATTAAAGGCGGCTTCCACGGCCAGCACGCCGTCGGAATTCGTTAACCAGCCAAAATGCGCGCCGTGCTTCATGATGCCGCCACTGATGTTGTAGCCTAAACGATCGAGCAAAGGCGTAAATCCAAAGGCCCAATCGCGCCCGATACCTCCGTAATTGCGCTTTGTAAGGCGGCTTTCGGCCAGATAGCGAGCCAGCCAGTTGGCCAGAGCCTCGACATCCCCGGGCTGAGCTTTAACGGCGGTCAGCGTTTGCTGCATGGCTGCAGAGGTCATGAGTAGGCCGGCTACTAAAAAGCCGAGTTCAATGACCGGGCTCTGGTTCTGATCGGCAATCTTGGTGGCGGCCTGCACGGCTGCCGCTAGATCGGCTTCGTTGGTGGTTA
>DASVMD010000031.1:0-9734 GCA_036384495.1 Saccharimonadales bacterium (SeqCode) | reverse complement strand
TGATATCAGACACCTGCGTGGGGCGGATATGATGCACGCTTGGCTTGCGAGTAAACGGCAGCGAGCGGTACCACTCGGTGTCTTCCAGGCGCTCCATGAGGATATCCAGCGAGGAGCCGCCGCCGCAGAGGAAAATGCGGTGTGGCAGATGGTCGAGCTTGGTGAATTCGCTGAGCGCCAGTTCGATGCCGCCAATCCAAACGTCGGCCGTTTTGCCCAAGGCTTTTTCGACAGGCGCCCGCTTGACGGCTGGAATTTTGTTGGTACTGAGGCCCACTTTGAGTTCTTCGGCTTGCTCAAAATCTACGCTCAGGTCGCGTTCCACGCCTCGGGTGTAGGCCCTGCCACCGATGCCGAACATCTTGGTACCTTGCACGCCACCCTCGTTAATCACAGCAATATCGGTGGTGCCACCGCCAACGTCCATAAGAATAGCGCTGAGGTTTTGATTCGGGTTATTACCAATGACGGCGCGAGCCACCGCAAACGGCTCTGCAGCTACCGCTAACAGATCTAAATCGAGTTCCTGAGCGGTTTTTTCGAGCGCTCCAATGTGGATCATTGGCGCAAACGCGGTGTAGAGCTGCACCACCACGTCTTTACCCTGGAAACCGATTGGATTGGTCACCGGATAGCCGTCGATCTCGATGCTGACCAGCGCGCTGTTTACTAGCCGCACTTCAACTTCTTTGCCACCCAGTTCCCAGGCCAGTTGTTGCTTGGCTTTTGCTTGGGCTCGCTCCTGTACCAGATTGATAATTTTTTCCATTTCGGCGATATCGAGCGGCTTTTGCGAGTTTTTACGAGCCACCCGAACGGTGGTAGTAGTGCCTTTTACCAGCTCACCAGCAATACCGATGATTGCCGTGCGAACACTGACTTGCGCCTGTTCCTCAGCCTGATTCAGCGCCTTGTCGCAGTTTTCGACCACGCCAGCAATATCAGCGATGGCGCCGGCCTGCATATCGGTTAAGTTCTGGTGAGCGCGGCCTTCGCCAATAATTTCCACCGTGCCATCAGGGTTAGCCTTGCCAATCAGGGCCTTTACATATTCGGTACCGATGTCAAGAGCTACCAGGTATTGATCACCTTGCTTTTTGGTCTTTTCGCGAGCTTTCGACGATGCTTTAGTAGCCGCTTTTGAGGCTTCATTTGCGGCACGCTTGGCTACTTGCCCGCCGACGCTTTTAAATTTTTCAAGCATATCCATTATTTTACCACACCGACACCTGAGAAAAGGCTGAATGTGCTACTGAAGTACGGCTTTGATGCGACGAATACCGGCGCTTGAAGATTCTTCTTTGATGATCTTGAACTTCTTGCCGTCTTCAGCGAGTTGCAGGGTGTGATCCACGTGTGGACCGCCGCAAATTTCAAAGCTGAACGGCTTGTCGGCGCCATCGGCAATCATTTTGTAGACTTTAACGGTGTCGCCATAGCGATCGCCAAATTGACCGAGCGCGCCTTTTTCTTCGATGGCAACTTTGGTTGGATATTCCTGGAAGGACACTTTGAGATCTTTTTGGATTTGCTCGTTCACGATGTCTTCGACTTGCTTAAGCTGTTCTGGCGTAACCTTTTCGGGATGGCTGAAATCGAATCGCAGGCGTTCCTCGGTGATATTTGAGCCGCGCTGCACCACATGATCACCTAAAACGTCGCGCAGGGCCTGGTACATAAGATGGGTGGCAGTATGATACTTTTTATGCTGCAGCGTTTGGCCGCCCAAGCCGCCCTTGAAAGTGCCCTTAGCAGCCGTTTGCGAGCGACTCCTCTGCTCAGCCATTAAGCGATCGAAGTCTTGGTCGGCGCTGGCATCAATTTCAATACCTTGCTTAAAAGCCTCTTCTTTGGATAATTCAACCGGGAAACCGTAGGTATCATAGAGTTTAAAGATCATTTCGCCGGTAAGTTTTGTCATGGCTCGCGTTTCTACGCTGCCGCCAATCGTATCAGGACCACCGATAGCTGAAACGCCTATCGTAAATGGCTGGGATTTGGTTGTTTTGGTGAATTCCTGAAGGCCCTTGCGCAAAGTTTGGCGGAAGGCTTTTTCTTCTTTTACCAGGATGTCGATGACTTTTTGGCGGTTTTCGGCAACCTCAGGATAGTCGTGCACGTATAAATCGGCGATCACGGGCACGATTTCTTCCATAAAGTTCTGTTCCACGCCGAGTTCAAAGGCATAGCGAATGGCGCGGCGCACCAGGCGGCGCATAACGTAACCTTGGGTTTTATTGCTTGGCACAACGCCATCAACCGCCAGGAATGTGGCTGCCCGCAAGTGGTCAGCAATCACACGCATGCTTTCGGTGTGGCTTTCGTATTTTTTGCCGGAAATTTCCTGGAGCTTGTCGATAATTGGGCGTAGCAAGCTGATCTGGAACACGTCGGGGCTGTCGATGGCAGCAGCGGCGATACGCTCTAAACCGCCACCAAAATCCACGTTTTGTTTTGCTAACGGCTTAAAACCGTCCTCGGTGCGCTGATATTGCATAAAGACCTGGTTGCCGATTTCCATGAAACGGCCTGAATCGCTGGCCGGATGCGGCTCGCCGTAGCCCGGCGCGTGGTGCTGCTCGCCAAAGTCATAAAAGACTTCGCTGTCTGGGCCACAGGGGTCGCCCATAGGGGTTTTATCGAGTCCGCCGCCACGGCTCCACCAGTTTTCGCCGTCGTCATAGTAAAAGATGCGGCCGCCCTGCATGCCGTTTTTATCGCCATCAGCTTGCGAACCAACTGCCACAATTTTGGCATCAATGCCCTTTTCTTTAAAGACTTCTTGCCAGATCTTAGCCGAGGTTTCGTCGCGCTCAATGCCGTGCTCTTCGTCACCGATAAAGCATGTTACGTAAATTTTTTGTGGGTCAAGCCCTACTACATCGGTCAAAAATTCAAAAAACCAACGAATTTGCTGCTCTTTAAAATAGTCGCCGAGCGACCAGTTGCCGAGCATTTCAAAGAAGGTGGTGTGGCGGTTATCGCCGACATCTTCGATATCTTGGGCACGCAACGCTGTTTGGCTATCAACCAATTTAACGCCCTTGGGGTGCGGCTCGCCCAGCAGATACGGCAACAGGGGCTGCATGCCAGAACCGGTAAATAGCGTGGTCGGATCGTTTTGCGGCACTAAAAGTGCCCGCGGAATCAAGGTATGCCCGCGCTCCACGAAAAAATCAAAATAGGCTTTACGAATTTCCTGAGCTGTCATCTGTTAAAGTATACCAGAACTTGACAATATGTGATATAATATGCTAAAATAAGCCCGTTTTGTCAGAGACAGAGCAAGTTGATCGTTCTTTTCCAATCCGTTCTACCGAGAGGATTCACCGTGCGTACATACGGTTTCAGTTTTAGGTTCAGCTTCCCGCTTCTGTTGGGAGTCCTCACCTCTCTTGGCGTCAGCTTTGGCACGGCACTTAGTTTGGTGAAAGCCCGGGACTACGCAGATTATGGGGCATCTGTCGTGCTTGGGCTTGCTGCAATCTGGTTGATTCTGCTGACAGTCGCTTGCTTCGTCACCTGCTTCACGATCATCGAGATCACTCCCACCCCCGAAAGGACGCAGGACGCTCCTGAAGTCAAGGACTAACCTCCTTGCCTCCCCGCGCACGTCGCCAGCAATTCCGGCGACGTGCCAAGGCCCTGAACGGCAACAAACTACGGAGCATCAACGCTCAAAATCTCTACAAAACAATCCGATGTATACTGGCCCTGCTTGAGCTTTGCTCGCTAACACACTATACATCGGTTTTTTCTTGCCTGTTTACAGGCCGCGATTCATTTATTGCAGAATCTCGAGATCGCCGAATAAATGCTGCTCACCCTGGTTGGCACCTTGGACTTTGACAATCAGCTGCGCCTGAACGGTGCCGGCCGGCGCCATCACATAGCCTGATAGCTGCTTCGGAACATACGGCACTGCGGTGACCGTGATTGTTACCGTCGCTGTGCTGGTAGCGCTATGCGTATCGGTCACGGCAACCTGAAACACTAAACTGTCGGGGCCGGGTGGTGCCGTGAAGGTCGGTTGAGCTGCCGTTGCGCTAGATAGAGTTGGCGTACCAGTGCCACTTAACTGGGTCCAGGCGTAGGTAAGCGCGTCACTGTCGAGATCGCTACTACCGCTAGCATCTAATGTCACCTGCGCGCCAGCATAGACCGTTTGCGGATAACCGGCACTGGCAGTTGGCGGCGTATTAGCGGCTGAGACCAGCACCATGGAGACACCCACATTTTTGGACGATACACTTGAAGTAAGGGTCTGCACGCCAGTGCTACCGTTTGCTACGGCTGCGCCGGCGTCAAGGACTACTGATTGGGCGCCGGCATTCGTCAGCTGAGTGCGTTCTAAGGTATATCCCGCAGGCACACCCGAATAGGTGCTGACCGAGGCGCCAGTAATACTACCAAGCAACAGCGGCACTTGACCGGCCAATATAGAAACTGAGGGGAAGGTTATGGTCGTGCCGGCGGGATTCAGGATCTGGCTGGCGACATTAGCGACCGGTGTCGTGTTGCTCACACCGCTATAGGTCATCATGATAATTGAGTTTTTGGTAGTGGCGCTATAGGTCCAAGTAGCAGTTGTCGTTGAATCGCCAGGCGCCATAACACGATAATAGGCGTACATTTTGGCATCAGAGCTAACCGAACCCGACGAAAAGGGCGAACCAGTTAAGGCTGTCCAGCCAGTCGGTGCCGTTGACACTGTTATTGAGCCTTGTATGGAGACCATGGCGACAATTACGTCTCCCGTGGTGGTTCCGGTAGGAAAAGTGCATGATAGCGTAGTGACATTGTTACCCTGCGCAGCACTGTTAGAACGAAGCGCGATCGCCATTATACGTACCCCGGCGTCACATAATTACCAAAAGTAAGACTGGAAATTGGCGCTGGATCAAAAGGAGCCTGCACGGCCTCCTGGAACCCAGGGTAGTTAGTCTGCGGCAGCTGGCCAGAGGCAGTATCTTTGTTTTGCATGCCCGACACTGGCATCAGATATGCATTAGTCACGGTTCGAGTCGAGGGAGCAGCCGCATCAAACTGAAGTAGTAGCCCATGTTGGAATGTGCCGTCCTTTGTTCGCGCCTTACCGTTAACAATAAATCGATCGATGTTGAGCGCGCCAATTGGATGACTTTGGAAGAAAAGTCCTTGGTAGTTTGTTTCGATAACGCCGTTATACAGATTAACCGATGATATCGATGATCCCAGGCTATCGTATATCTGTACGCCATCAGGGTGGTTGCCACCGGAATTAACATTTACGGAGCCGGCAACCGTTGAAATTGCCCACAAATCAACGTTGGCCGCTAAATCAAATCGAACCGTAGCCCCTACGCCAATCGCCGTACCGGTGCCAACGGTTACTGTGTTGTCAGTACCAACATACATTGTTGCGGTGCCGTTATTGGTTAGGTCATGGTAGCCTGTCGTAGCGCTGGTCGTCATGGCGTATGGTGAACCGGTCATTACTTTCGTAGCGGAAGTACCGTAAGCGACGTCCACATCAGTCCATGTTTCACCGTCATAATTGCTAAGATCAGTAAATCTAAAATTCTGGATCGTCAGTGATTGCAGATAGTTGGCGTTGCACTGTATGGCGTCTCCCAATTTTGCCGCGGAGGAATGTATATATAATCCTTCAAAGTACACATTTCCGTGCTGTTGGTTCAGATAGATTGCTCGTTTAGAGGTATCGTAGGCCGCGATCGACTGACCGACGCCGCGATAAGTGAGCGGCATATCGATTTCGCAGCCAATACAGACAATATTTCGTCCACTGGTAATTTGCACTGGCCCTGTTAGTTTTTCGGTGCAGACGAGCAGGTAATCAGTGGCGCTGTCAAGATTGAGCGTGCGATTACTATTGCTCAAATTAATGGTGGTATAACCGGCATAGTTGGGATAGCCGGGCGGCCTAATTGGCAATAGTGCCTTGCCTTGCGATTCGCTTACTTGATTGAGCAGACTACGGCTGATTTCCTGGCCATTACCGTCAAGAAACCGAACGCCCAGTTGTGCATTGCGGGCAACTTGCGAGGCTACTGTGCCATGGATAAGCATCGCCCCCGGGTTTGCCGGACGAGCGGTCGTACGGGCGGTCACGTCACCAGCAGCCGAAGCCGTAACGGCCAATGACTTGCCCGATCTTCCACCCCAAGCACTTGATTGGCTAACGGTTGCGTTCGTGTCGTTTTGCCAACCCGAGGCGTCAGTTTGCACCTGCGACTGGTTGGGAGTGAGTAGGTTGTGTTTGCCGGTGAACGAACCAAGCCGGGCCACTCTCATCGCAGATCAACTCCAGAGAGAGCCCCATACCACGTAGTGCCGCCGTCTACCGTTACGAAGGTCAACATGTCTACTTTGCCTGCTCCGCTCGAAAGCGTTGGAGCCGTGCCAATTGACCACTTGACCGAAGCCGGCCATGTTACCGTGCGACTACCAGTCGAGTCTTGACGAAGAATAAGGAGAAAAGAAACTGCTCGACCGGTAGTGGCGCCAGTAAAGCTAATCGTGGCGTTGGCGGTAAGCGTTAGATCTTGAACGGTACCTTGCGACACATCAATCGACGGCGTAGCACCTCCCGATGACAAGGTAGTCAAGGGGTCAGTGGTAGTCGGCACCGCAAATGGGGAGCCAGAATATGCATCTATAGCTTTGCCCTGATTAGCCACGTTTGACGACAACGCAGCCACGCCGCCGGACACGCCTACCTGCGACGCGGAGACAGCGCCAACATCACTGGCGGTAACCGTAACTGTACTACCGGTGTGACCATTCACGCTTTGTACCGCCGAGTCTGCCTTACCTAGACTGGTTTGGACTGCACTGGTCAGCTTGGCGCTGGCAATAGTACCATCGGTAATTTTAATGTTAGTGACTGCACCGTCAGCAAGCTTGCTGCTCGTCACGGCACCGTCTGCTATGCCACCGGCAGATATGGCCGCTAGATCCGAAGGGCGCGCCACATTTTTTAGTGTGCCATCGATATTATGTTCAATCGATAAAAAGTCATTGAGCAGCTGTCCCCAATTACCGTCGTCGCCGCCGACCTTTGGCAATCTTGCCATATCTTTTCCTCTTTATGTCTTTGTTTATATACTGTGCTACGGCAAAGTGATAATGGTTATAGTATATACGTACAATTGCTAAATTGGCAAGTCAAAGTGATACTAAAAAAATAGGTTCTTTACATCCATTCAGCAGTAAGTTCATCTGTTAATAGTAAAGATTTATTAAATAATTATTAAATTTGTCAATGTGGGCGTATAGTAAATTTTATGAATGAGCACGAAGCTCGCATGCTACGACAAGCCGAGGATCGCAGGCGAGAGTCTGAAGCGATTGATCCGGAACGATTCAAGCAATTCTCCATGCTTCAAACTGTTGTTGAGCCGCCGCCTCAAATCCCTAATTTCGACAATGAAATTACGCGAGCATACCGAGAACGCGCGGAACAAATCGTCGCCGATGATCCCGATGTTGAGCGCCACCAAGCTCTCGCGCCGAATCGCAATGCCGCCGACAAAGCAGCCTAAGACATAACCCCGCCACCTAAAACGCGGTCGGCGTCGTAGAGAACAGCGGATTGGCCGGCAGCAATACCACGCTGCTCTTCGTTCAATATGAGTTTGGCGCCGTCCAGCCGGCAAGTCACTAGCAAGCCGCGGTAGCGCAAGCGCACCTGATACTCCTTATTATTCTTGGGCGTTTCGTTAATCCAATGCACGTCCTGAAGCTCGACTTCTTTGGCCCATAATTCCGCTCTGTTCAGGTCGGTGGTGACGTAGACCGTGTTGGTTTTCATATCTTTGCGCGACACATAGTACGGTAAGCCGCCTCCGACATTGAGGCCGTGACGCTGGCCAATGGTGTAGAACAGCGCCCCGTCGTGTTCGCCGATGGTTTTACCGTTTTCGTCGATGATTGGGCCGTGCGGTTGCTCACCCAGCTCGGCCAGCAAGAACTCTTTAATGCCGACCTTGCCAACAAAACAGATGCCTTGACTGTCTTTCTTTTCGGCTGTGGCCAGGCCCAGTTTTTTGGCAATCTTGCGGACTTCGGGCTTTTCGAGCTCACCGATTGGCATCAGGCTTTTACGCAGTGCCTCTTCGGTCACGCGGTACAAAAAGTAGGATTGGTCTTTATTGTTATCGAGGCCAGTCAGTAGTTGTCCGTCTTTAATGCGGGCGTAGTGGCCGGTGGCGATCATATCGGCGCCATCGCTCAAGGCAGTCTCGAGGAACAGCTTAAATTTCACTTCCTGGTTGCACATAATGTCGGGGTTTGGCGTGCCACCTGCCTGATATTCGGCCACCATGTAATCCACCACTTTATGGCGATATTCAGTCTCGAAATCGTACATTTTGAAGTCAATACCGAGCTGCACTGCCACACGCTTGGCGTCTTGGTAGTCTTCCTTCCACGGACAGATGAAGCCGGGCAAATCCTGCGACCAGTTTTTCATATATACGCCCGTGACTTGATAGCCCTGCTCTTTGAGCAGCGCTGCAGTCACCGACGAGTCCACGCCGCCGGACATCCCGACATATACTTTTTTAGCCATAACCTATCTATTTTAGCAAAAATTACCCCTGTTGGCTAGACGTCTAAGAACACGACAACCTCGTCGGCTTTGACATGCATGATGCCGCCGGAAATAGTGACTTTTTGCTCGTTGGTTTGTGTGCGTACCACCAGATCACAGGGGCTGAGCAGCGAAATAAAGTTGTGGTGCTCGGGCAAAATGTCGAACGGGCCGGTGGCATTTTCGGCACTCAAACTAAAGGCTGGACCGTCAAAATACACCCGAAACGGCGAATAAATGCGAACGGCCATGGTCAGTGGCCCGTCTTGATCGGTTTTGGTTTGGCTGAGGTCTTTGGCGGCCTTACGATGTTCCCTATCGGCCTTGGTTTCCGGTGCCGCCTGGTCGTGAATAACACCTTGTTTTGCTGGTTTCACTGGCTCGCTCATATGACTATTTCTTCGATGCTTTTAAGGGTTTCTTCGCGGGTAAAGAAGTCGCCCGGAATGCCGTTATGTTTGGTCATAACGTTCATATTTTGCGTGAAGTTGGCGATTAGTTTCTTGGCTTTGGCGTAGTCGGAGCGGTCGGCGGGGCTGAGTTCGTTTTCGCCAATAATGGCGATGATGCCGCGCAAGGACTCGTATTTTTGCAGGAGGGCCTGCACCTGCACGCTAAGCAAATAGTGCCGCTCGCCCACGACCTCCGGGGTTAAGAGCGACGAAGTGGTCAAATTGAGATCCACGGCCGGACGTATGCCCTGTTCGGCCACTTTACGCGACAGCACGATAATCGAATCCATCTCATGCTGAATAAACTGCACCGCCGGGTCGCTCAAGTCGTCAGCAGGCACGTAAATGGTTTGCACCGAAGTAATGGAGCCGTTTTCGTTGGAGCTGAGGCGGTCCTGCAAGCCCTTCACATCCGAGAAAATGGTGGCTTCGTAACCGCCTTCGTTGGGCACTTCGTCCATGATGGTGGCCAACTCGTTGCGGGCCTGTACATAGCGGTACATGTTATCGGCGAAGAACAGGATGTCTTTTTGCTGCTCGTCACGGAAATATTCCGCGGCGGCCGTGGCCGACACGCCGATCAGCGCTCGCTGGACCGGATTTTCGTTCATCTGCGCGAAAAACAGACAGGTATTTTTGAGCAGGTCGTTTTCTTTGAGCGTCACGTATAGTTCATGACCTTCACGGAT
>DASVMD010000030.1:0-7522 GCA_036384495.1 Saccharimonadales bacterium (SeqCode) | reverse complement strand
CCTACTGGTGCGGGGTCGATAACGATCAGGGACGCTTGGAGCAACTCCTTAGCTCAATTCAAGAATATAATGTACCTGTATCCACGGCCCGCGTTACTAAAATTCATAAGCATTTTGAAAAAGGCCAAAACGACAGTCAGTCAGCTAGTCCTACTCAAGATTAAGCTTCAGAACCAAGGTGATTTCTGAATGGTTTGTAGTCTATAAATCCTGCATTCAGACATACTCTTACACCTCAAAAGTATACGCTAGAAAAAGTTATACACAGCTTTCCGTGCACATTAAGCATAATTGTTATTGACGTAGTTTCAGGTGTTCTATAAGATACATATAGCGCTTGAGTAAATTAAGTGCTCAAAAACAAAAAAGCCAAAATGGGACCCAAGGGATGATGATTTCTCGCAGATTATCATCCCTCCCAGCAAAAAAGACCAAAACTCCAAAAAACAGCCAAACAAAAACCTTAAATTATTCTTAAAACACCTTGCCCCTGAACCAGGCAAGGTGTTTTACTTTGTCTACCAATTAAGCGGGTGGCAAAGGCGGTTTTTTGGCTCTATGGGTGCTTCGGTACAAGGAATTATCAGTTTAGGCGCCGGCGGAACGGTTATAGATGTGGAGTGCGCGCTGTCCAACAGCTTACCGGGCATCATAATCGTCGGTTTTGCTGGGCGCGCCCTGGCCGAAGCCAAGGAACGTATCAGGGGTGCGTTCGCGTATAGCCGGATAATGCTACCTCGCAAACGTATCACCGTTAATCTGGCTCCGGCCGACATTCCTAAATCCGATAGCAGTTTTGATCTGGCAATTGCGGTGGCCATTTTACAGGCTGGCGAACAGATCAAAATGGCGCCTAATGCCGCGCAGGCTTTTATCGGTGAGCTGGGGCTTGATGGCCACACCCGGGCGGTGCGCGGCATCATCGGTAAAATCCTGTTTGGCCGCAGCAAAGGCATCGTTACCTTCTTTATCCCGCGCGCCAATCTTCGGCAGGCGCGGCTGGTGCCGGGCGTCAGCCTTGTACCTGTTAGCACTCTTAGCGAGCTGTTCGGGCACTTGAGTGGTGCGGCGCCTATAACACCGGTGGCGACCGGTGTAGGCGGGCAGCAAACAGAGGTGACCGCTCCTGTCAGTCCCCCTTCGCACACCCTTGGCGCCGTTGTTGGCCAACGACAAGCTAAGCGAGCCCTGGAAATAGCTGCCGCCGGTGGCCACAACGTCTTCTTTAGCGGACCGCCCGGCACCGGTAAAAGCATGCTGGCTAAGGCGCTGCCAAGCATCTTGCCGCCGCTGCACGCCGAAGAAATGCTGGAAGTCACCCATCTGCACAGCCTGGCCAGCCAAAACTACGAGCAGATTATTGCCGCGCGGCCCTTTCGGGCGCCGCATCACAGCGCCAGTTTTGTGGCCATTACCGGTGGTGGCGCGCGACTCAAGCCCGGCGAAATTAGCCTGGCGCACCGTGGCGTACTGTTTTTTGACGAATTACCGGAGTTTAGCCGAGCTACGCTAGAGGCGCTGCGCCAGCCGCTCGAAGATCGGGTGGTGAGCATTGCTCGCGCCCGGGACTCCATTGAATATCCGGCCAACTTCATTATGGTGGCCACCGCCAACCCCTGCCCTTGCGGCTACTACGGTGTCGACGACAATAGCTGCCATTGCCAACCCTATGACATCCGAAACTACCAGCAAAAAGTATCCGGCCCCATTTTAGACCGCATCGACCTCTGTTGTGATGTTCATGAGGTGCAGCACAGCAAGCTGCTTGGCGACAAAATAGATGGCGAAGACGATGCCACCGTGCGCCAGCGCGTCATGCAAGCACGCCAGCGCCAGGCCGAGCGCTACGCCAGCTCCAGCAAACTCAATAACGACATGACCAACGAAGATGTCAAAAAGCTGTCGCACCTCACTGCTCAAGCCAAAAAATCCCTCAACCAGGCCGCCGACCGGCTGCACATTTCCGCCCGCAGTTACATGCGAGCCATCAAAGTGGCCCGCACCATCGCCGATTTGGAACAATCGGCAGAGATCACCGATGCACATATCACCGAAGCGCTGCGCTACCGCGCCCCAGGTCGGAAAGGCCAGCCATAATGCAGCAAATGCTTGCTAATCACATACAAAAACCATACAATTCTTGTATGAGTAAAACTATCAATATATCCTTGCCGGCCGAGCTGGTCAAAAAAATCGACGAAGCGGCCAAAAGCAACTACGCCTCGCGCAGCGATTTTATTCGTGAGTCGATTGTTATGCGCCTCAAGGGCCAGCACCTCGTCGATGAATGGGGCGACGAAGGCCACTGGGAAACCATCGTCGACTTCCGCGATGAGGGCCACCCGGATGGCATCCCCGCCGAAGAAGTGATCGCCCTATTGGAAAAACTGGAGAGAAATGACCGACAAAAGCGCCAAACTACTCGCAAAACTATCCGATAAACAGCAACAGGCCATCCTCATTGTTCTGGGTCGCTTACTAATGGGCAACACACACGGATTAAATATCAAGCCGCTAAGGGGACATAAAGATTTATTTCGGGCCCGCGTTGGGCAGTATCGCATAATCTATCGACAGCAAAACGGCGCAATCAGCTTTGTTGGTCTCAATAAGCGCGACGACCAAACTTACCGCGATCTGTAATTCTTACTCTAGCATGCTTATGCTTGCAATATGCATACGCTCCCTTTACAGTAAAAATTCAAAGGAGATAATCATGCCCCCAATTCAACCTGAATCACGAATAAGAAATAACCTAAGCCCCGAAGAGGCAGCCAGACAAGAAAAAATCGATAATAATAGGCAGAGAGCAGCCGAAATTAGGCGAACACTGCGTTCTATTGTTCTGCTAGGCTACAAAAAACCGCGCCTGTTTAGAGCTGGCGAAATTGGCAAATCAGCCCTTGCCGAATATCCGGTTGAAGGCAATCCAGATCATGTGGTGCGTGCTTGGGTGCAAGGAAGCCCCTCCGGGCCACGAGCTTTGCTAACCCAAGAGCATGTACGCGTTGACGGCCAATTATACCCCGTTGAGGAGCCACCAGTTTACGAGGCCGGAATCAATGTATATGGTCAGTTGAGCAACTGGCTTGGACGCGGAGCCCTTGACGCCCCAGACCAAGTGGCACTACGCTTAGCCGACATCGCAGATACCCTTGAGCTTATCCGCAACGGCTCAACTGAACAGCAGCCAGCATCCTCAACACCTCATACCCGCTCAGCAATTGTTTGACCTCTGTCGTGACATCTGTTAAAATGCTTGTACGTTGAAATCAACAACTAAGGAGTAACGCAATCGCCAAATACACCCGCCTGAATGAACAGATTCGGGCACCACGACTGCGAGTCATCGATGAAGATGGTAAGCAACTCGGAATCTTGAGTCGCCAGGAAGCCCTGGAATTGGCCCAAGAACGCGAACTTGATCTGGTGGAGATCTCGCCGGACGCCGATCCGCCTGTGTGCAAGATCGTCGACTGGGGCAAGTTTAACTACCAACGTACCAAGCAGTTGCAAAAAAATCGCAAGTCGGCCAAATCTTTAGAAATGAAGCAAATGCGCTTCGGTCTCAAGATTAGCGACAAC
This sequence comes from Saccharimonadales bacterium (SeqCode), assembly GCA_036384495.1. Classification (GTDB taxonomy): domain Bacteria; phylum Patescibacteriota; class Saccharimonadia; order Saccharimonadales; family UBA4665; genus JAQGHB01. The sequence continues at coordinate 3,937 of DASVMD010000030.1, read as the reverse complement.
GACCTGTCCATCAAGATGAATAAGGTCGCGAAGTTTCTGCAAGCGGGTCACAAGGTCAAAATTACGGCCTTTTACCGCGGACGCGAGCAAGCTCACCGAGAAATCGGCTTCCAGCTTGCCAAGAAAGTCATCGATAATTTTGGCGAAACCATTGTCGTAGACCAACAGCCACAACTGGCAGGTAAACAATTAAACTTCGTTGTTCGCGCCAGCGGCAAGGGAGAGGTCACCTACGGGGCGACCAAAGAAGGAGAACAAGAAGATGCCCAAACTGAAAACGCATAGCGGTACCAAAGATCGCGTTAAGCTCACCAAAAACGGTAAAGTCCGTGTCGGGCACGCTAACCTCAATCACTTCCTCGGCAAGAAGAGTGGTAGTCGCAAGCGTTCCTTGCGTGGTTTAACCACCCGTTCCGGTGCAATGGCCAAGAATATTAAGAAAAATTTAGGCGCGTAAGAGCCTACGCACATTAGTAAGGAGATATCATGAGAGTAAAACGAGGCGTCACCAGCCGAGCCAAGCACAACAAGATCCGCAAAGCTACCAAAGGCTTTAGCCACCCTAACCGCGTCAGCGTTAAGCGCGGCCGCCAGGCTGTTACCAAATCGCTGCAGTTCGCAACCCGCGACCGCCGCAACAAGAAGCGTACCTTCCGCCAATTGTGGAACGCCCGCATCAATGCGGCTGCCCGCCTGAACGGCACCACCTATAGCAAGCTGATTGCCGGCCTCAAAGCCGCAAATATCACGCTTGATCGTAAAGTTTTGTCTGAACTAGCCGTGAATGAGCCAAAAGCTTTCACCGCTGTCGTCAAAGCTGCCTCTAAGTAAGCTTTTCTGCACATTAAAAAAGACCCCTGTAACAGAGGTCTTTTTTAATGGCTAGATTGTCTGTAAGCCGGGTTTTGTCGAGACTGATCATCTATCTAGGCCGTGCATTGCTGCGCGGCTCGAGCGGTTTTTGCGATGAATCCTTAGCGGGACGCTTTGAGCTTTAGGCTCCAAAGTATCCATCTCCTTGCAGCAGACAGGGTTTACCACTCGTCTCTGTCACCAGAGGCGACTGTGGGCTCTTACCCCACTCTTTTCACCCTTACCCAGTTGATCTTCGAAAAAAGAACTGAGCGGTATTGTTTCTGTGGCACTTTCCCTAGGCTCACGCCCGGTCGCCGTTAGCGACTGTCACTTCCCTATGCTGCCCGGACTTTCCTCCTCGGCGCGATGATCTCGCAAGCGAGATCCGCCAAGGCGATCAGCCAACAATCTAGCCGTTGACAATTATACCATATGTTGGGCAATTTTCCTTCGGTGATACATTGCTTTTAGGCTCTATCTAATTTGTCTCATTTTTATGAGATCGGCCATTCTCGTAAGGTGTTAAAATGTGCTCATCTCATAAAAATGAGACAAATTGACAGTGCTGCACAGGTAATGGCCTGACCACCGCATTACTTTAAGATTGCTGGTGCTCGTCCAGAGTGCGATTCACGGCAGCATCGGCCAGCTTATTAAACTCCCGCGGCACATGGCTGAAACTGATGTGCGAAAAGCCGGCAGCCAGCTGCTTGCAAGCGTCGTGCAGCGGCCACAATTCGCGGTTTTTCACCTTAAAAATGCCTTTCATCTGATTAATAACCAGTAGGCTGTCCATGTAGACCTGCACTTCTTGGACGCCCATGTGCTTGCACTCCTCAAGCGCCAGCTTCAAAGCCGTGTATTCGGCCTGGTTATTAGTGGTTACGCCCAAATATAAACCTTTGTCGACCAACACGTTGTCTTCCATGTCCAAAATAACGTAGCCGGATGCCGATGGCCCAGGGTTGCCGCGGGAGCCGCCATCACCAAAGACTTTCACTTTGTCGGGATGCGGCACCTCCGTAACAGCGTGCGAAACCTGGCCGGCGTCAGCGCCGGGCACCAGCGCGTCGATCGCCGCGGCCATTTCGCGGTCTTTATCGGTGATTTTTTGCTCGCCCTCGTGCGTAATCAGCCAAATTTGCACCACGCTCCACTCATTTTCCCAGCGCGGATGGTGCTGATACTGCTCTGCCAACCCCGCCACCTGCTGCATAAACGCCCAGGCCTGCTTGAAATTCTCGAAGTTGAACTGCTTGTACAGTCCGTGTTTGGTTTCTTGCCACATGCTTACTATCTTAGCATGAGCGGAAGCCGCGGCACGATTTATACGAGGCTAGGCACCAGCGGCTGTACCGGATTTGCGAGCAACTTCGCGACCGTAAAATCGATATCGTCACTTGCAGAGTGGAAGTATCCGTCTTCGGCATTGTTGAATAGTGGGATTCTGGCCGGCTCAAACGGGTACGCAAGCCCATCCTGGACCACATGTTCAATATCATACTCTTCCAGTATCACCCCGTCGGCCGTTACTGGGTGCACCTCCATTCTAAAATACGCCTGAAGAAGTGTCGTGCCGTCACAATATTCGATGCCTTTTACATGAACCAGGAAGTCATCGGCAAGATGCTTTGGGTTGCCGATGTGCGTAATCACTCGGAATAAGAAGTTTTCGTCGGGAGCCATCTCTGTTGGAGCAAGCGCGCACTCATCGAACTCGTCAAAATACTGGTCTTTGCTCACCGGAACTTCCAAGCAATGTGCTTTACGTATAGCCATAATTACCCTAAATTACAGCACTAATTGTCATAAAAATCAAGGCCGCACAGAAAGCAGACCTGGAGCCCTTAACCCCAAGCGCGTCGCTTGGGGGCGTTTTTGTCTTCAAAGAGAAAGCGCTGGATTTACATGGTCAACTGTCTCAACGTGCACAAATCGCACATTTTCACCCTCTTCTGGGCGAGGTGTAACGGCTACAGTGATGTGAGCATCGGCACATGCATAAGCAATTGCTTTATGTCCTTCTGCGTCCATATTAACTCCTTGATTTAGTTAAGTTCCTTAGAAACGAGCATAGCGACCCAACCGGCAACCGCTTCTCTGCGTTGATCTTGGCTAATAGCGTCCTCACCAACCTCTTGGGCCGCTCTTCGTAATCCAATAAATCCCTTGTTGTGGAGGTAATCTGCGACGGCGGCGGCCGCACGGGGGTCCCATTCAGCAAAGCCACCTTCGCTATGAGCCTCGGCTAGTTCGCGGTTTGTCACATAAGAGGCACCACGACCAGTATCGACACCAATTGCGCTCCTAACCCAGAGGACTGGATCCTCGGCGTGCATGGCTCGACTTGTTTCTGGATCTAAAACAGCCGCTTCAAGCACGGCGTCTTCGTAAGGCAGTTCCATTCTCTCAACTGATATATCGTGGCCACTTGGACCGTATTCAATTCCCATAATTTTTTGATTATACTATCTTAGATAACTAATGTCAATGGTCGAGTAGGGGCGATTAACCTTGAACAGTTAGACGTACTCCTTGAGTCACTCAAAACCTACTGGGATTATAGCAACCAAAAGAGCTTTTTGGACGAAATCAAAGCCCCTGATACTAGCGCTTATAAAGCCGAGAATGTGTTCGCTTACGAACTTTAACAGAGGTAAATAGTAGCCTTAATTAAGATTAACGTAAAGGGACTTGAACAAAAGAGGAGAACAGTAGTCTTTAGAGCTACCGATAGCTACTAGAACCTCTACTGCGGGGTGATAGACCACGACCCATTAGAGGTTATCTGAACGTAGGAAGGTGTTGATAGTGGCACAGTTCCGCTATAACTACCAATAGTGTTAATGGCTAAGTCTGTACTCCCACCATCTGCGGGGTAGACTTTCACTACGAAGTTTTCATCGCCAGTATTAGTAAAAGCTGCTGCTGTAGTGTCGCCCGTAACATACAATACCGAATCACCTTGTCCGCTTGTCGCTTGTCCGTTTACCTGTGTGGCTTGGTCTAGTCCACTTAGACTTAGTGTCCATGCCCCCGTTGCAGTTATGGTAATTTGGGTGGTGTTGCTTCCTACGGCAGT
>DASVMD010000029.1:0-3658 GCA_036384495.1 Saccharimonadales bacterium (SeqCode) | reverse complement strand
ATCACCTTGAATGTAATCAAGCACAGATTGTGTTTCGTAGCCGTGATGCTCCTGGCGGCTGGCAATAATCACCGTGCCGCGCTTAGTATCGATGGTGCCCTGATAGTCGGTGTCGTCTCCGGTAATCATGTGTAGAAGCGTAGATTTGCCCGTGCCGTTGCGCCCAATCAGCCCGACTTTTTCGCCCGCTTGCACGTCAAATTTTAGGCCAGTATACAGCAGCTTGTCCCCAAAAGATTTTTCTGTAATATCTAACGATAACAACATAGTGATTGCGCCGCCTTAACGCTGTGCCTTGAGCGCGGCGTTGATGCTGCGTTTTTCGTCTCTTGCTTTGAGCGTTTGCCGTTTATCGTATTGTTTTTTACCCCGGCCCACCGATATACGAACTTTTATGTAGCGCCCGCGCGTCAGGATTTCGAGCGGCACAATGGTTTTGCCCTGCTGTTTGGCTTCGATGAGCGCTTTAATCTCGCGCCGTTTGGCCAGCAATTTGCGTGTCCGAGTCTGGTCGCTTTCGCTCACCGGAATGCCGCTAGTGCCGGCAACAAGCGCATTAATCAAAAAGATTTCGCCGTCTTTGACAGTCACATAGGCACCGCGCAACTGCCCGTGCCCCATCCGCAAGTTCTTGGTTTCGGCTCCTGTAAGTTCAATGCCCACAACTAAAGAATCACCGAGCTCATAATCGTGCCGAGCACGGCGGTTGGAAATCACTTTAGCTTGCTGCGGTTTCTTCTTAGCCATAACTGTTTTATTGTAGCCTACCGAAGTAATATAGACAAATATATTTAATTATTATTTAACTTTCTTGTATAGACTTTTGGACGGCTTGCCAAATACTGTCATCGCCGTTTTTGTGACGCCAGTACCACCACTCACCGCCCCACAGATCGATCGGATAGTGATTCACGGTACGTGCCAAGTGCAGATTTTTGGCGATTTGCGGCGGCCCCATGGATTTGTCTTGATCAGCAAATGACATGTCTTTGGCACCATGCGGGCCCCAAGGTTCCATCTGCAACTCGTGGATGAATACTGGCTTGCGCCACAGCAAACGAATCAGCGCCGCTCGCAAACGATGCATCCACGGCTTGTGAAAGGCTGTCGAATACCGTTTGCGTTTGCCGTCGTAGGTAATTTGATAGTACGAAAATCCGACAATATCTGGAATCGGTTGCCGCAGGGGAATTCCCCAGGACGTGCTGGTACTCATAATAATCGGCCGCGTGGGATCGAGCAGTTTGACTAGTTTGAACTCATCGCGCAAACGATGGCGATCAACTTCGGGCCGACGGCCAAAATCTTTGAGTAGCGCCTCATTTTCCAGCTGGTAGCTAATAATCGCTGGATTGTCGCGGTAGCGCCGCACCACCTCTTCTATAAAGCGGAGTAAGGCTTTGGTGCGCTCGGCTTTGGATAGCTCCCAGGCCCAATCCGGCCAGTGATTTTCGGGCCAGCGCGGCTGCCGTGCGCCAAGGCACAGCGTTATTACTCCGCCTGCCTCGGCGATCATTTTGACTTGCTTATCCAGATGAAAAAAATTGTATTCGCCGGGTGTTTTCTCGTGTTCGTCCCAGTAGCTCATAAGTCTAAAACGACGAAAACCAGCGTCCTGAACCAACCACCCCAGCGTCTCCTCGGTAGTCATGCCAAAACTGCGAGCCATTTTTAGCGAATAGCTCACACCAAACTTTGACGGATCAATCAGCTTGTTCATTAGGCTGGAATTCTTGCTTAGCCACATTCCACAGCGACGGATCGTGCAGCACTTGCAGGCGGTAATACCAGTACTCAGCGCCCCATAAATCGATTTCACGCATGCCGGTGTTTTTGCCGTAGGTGAAGCGGTCGTGCAGGCGCTTGGCGTCGAGCGATTTGTTTTGCTCCGCGAGGCTAATATCAGTAATGCTCTTGCCATTCGGAGGCCAGGCTTCGGCTTGCAGCTCGCCAATGCGCATATCTTTGCCGGTCACAATTTTTTGGAAGCCGGCCATAAAGCCGTAGTACCAAGCCGGGAATGGATATTCAATATAGCGATGCGTCACACCGGCGTCCCATACCCGTTTATACACCGACACGCTAAACTCATCCGGCTGCGGCTGCCCCACTGGATAGCCAATGCCATTATTGCTGCGCGGAACAATCACCGGGTGGGTTGAATCGGCCTTTTTGACCAGATTATACTCATCGACCAGTCGCTGGCGATCGTAATTGGTGCAGGTGCCAAAGCCTTTCAAGAAATACTCGTTTTCGAGCTGATACTTATCCAGGCTCGGCGAGTTTTTATAGCGCTCCACCACCTTTTGCATAAAAATCTCCAGCTGATTCGACCACTCCTGTGGCGGTTCGTTCATGGCCCAAGCCGGCATATGGCACTCCGGCCAGCGCGGCTGGCGCAACCCCAAAACCAATACAATCTTTGCATGGGCTTTTTCGGCCTTCTGGAACTGCCAATCGAGCTGGCTAAAGTCGTACTGTCCGGGTGATTGCTCCATGTCGCTCCAATAGCTCACCAATCGGAAGTTCTTAACGCCGATGCCGAGCAGCGCGTCCATGGTTTGCTGCGGATCAACGCCGAGGCTGGAAGCGTAATCCGGAATAAAACTTACCCCATATTGCAGCGGCTTTGACCGCTCGCTATGAATGTACCATTGCGCAATGCCGTACATTGAGCCCACCACAACCGTAACTAGCAAAATCAAAACAATCACTAGTTTGTAGAGCCACCCCCTATGCCACGTCTTTTTTAAGCTGTTTATCAGCCGAGCGTGGTAGCGTAAAGGTGGTTTTGACATATAATAGATAGAAGATTAATGAATGTAAGTATTGTCATCCCAGTATACAACGAAGCGGACCAGCTCGGTGCGTGCTTGGACGCTATTGCCCGCCAGACGGTCACACCTCTCGAAGTTATTGTGGTTGATAATAATTCTACAGATAACACGGTGGCTGTCGCTCATCGATATCCGTTTGTAGAGGTACTGCACGAGCCCAAACAAGGTGTCCTGTACGCTCGCACCACTGGTTTTGACGCTGCCAAAGGCGATATTATTGCCCGCATTGACGCCGATAGCCTATTGCCTGAAAACTGGGTATCGTCTATCCAAGAAGTATTTAATGACAGATCTATTGATGCCGCCTCCGGCGTTGCTCTATATTACAATGTTGCCGCAGCTGGCATCTTCAACGCCATTGACCTCTTTTTCCGCCGCCGCTTGAGCTGGCAGCTCAAAGATCGCGTTTATCTGTGGGGTGCCAATATGGCTATGCGCCGCAACGCATGGCAATCCGTTAAGTCTTCTCTCTGTTGGCGCGGTGGTATGCACGAAGATTACGATCTGGCCATTCACTTGCAGGAGCAGGGTTGCAGGGTCGCCTTTGATGAACGCATGCGCGTGCGTGTATCTTCTCGCCGCATCGATGTTAGCTACCTGGATTTTATGCGGTATGTTTGGGTGAGTCCTGGCACGTATGCTCAGCATCGTATCCGAAGCCGCTGGCACATGTACTGGGTAGTGCTGGTTTGTGGTGTTGGCTATCTACCGGCTCGTATGCTCCATCGCGGCTACGATGTCACGCGCAACAAATTCTCACTTGCCCAACTTTTTACAGCAAAGCGAGTCGTTCCTCGTGTTGATCCTACGGCTAATGTGGC
>DASVMD010000028.1:0-17425 GCA_036384495.1 Saccharimonadales bacterium (SeqCode) | reverse complement strand
AATTAATACGTGTTACCGTGGCGCCAGCTGTTTCTACCAAACGGGCAATGGCATCACCAACCAGTGTGGTGTACAAGTGGCCGACATGCAGGGGCTTAAAAGGATTAGGGTCGGAATACTCAGCCAACACTATTTTGCCCGTGAGACTTTTGGCGGGCGCTGCCTTTGATGCCTCAAGCAGCGCTTTGTCCGAAAGTTTCACATTAATAAAACCAGGTCCCGCAACAGATACGTCGGCCAGCGATTCGACCGAATTTTCACGGATTTTTGCGGCCAGCGATTCGGCGATTTCACGCGGATTTTTGCCAACTTGCTTGGCCAGCTGCAGGGCAACATTCGTGGCGTAATCACCAAATTGCTCCTCGGTCCGAGTCAGCTCGGCGTGCGTAGACACGTCAAACTCGGCCTGCACGGCCGCCGCGATTGAGGCTTCCAACTCCTGTTTCATGCCCCTAGTATACCCTGTTAGCGCTCGGCCGTCACGGCACGTTGCAATAACCGCGCACCACGCCACAATAAGCCGTACATACTACTCAACAACACAAAGAATGTCACCACGGTCACTGTCATCTGCGGATAGGTGGCCGGATGTAGCACGCGATCAGATATATCAAACAGCAGGCCGCCTGGATTTGTCAGGATATCCCAGCTATTCCAGCGCAGATCGCGGCCTACGTAAATGGCCGCGCTGCTAATGAACAAGGTGCAGCCGATCCAAGCCGCGGCCATCCGTCTCGACAGTCGCAAACGCAGCTGCAAATGAATCAAAAACAAGCTGCTAAAACCTAAAACCACCCCTGTATAAATAAACGAGGTGAACATTACCGCATCATACAAGACATCCACGCGCCGCACGTCCAGCAAATGAATAAAATCGCTAATCATATAGAAGCTATTGGGCAAAAACACCAGCCACAGCACGCTGACGCCCATGGCCGGCCAGCTAGACCAGCGCTTAGTTTTGAGTAGCTGCATTAGCCAAACAGCAAAAATCAGCGGCAGCCAGGCCAGAAACAGGTTCCACACCAGATAGCTAAACTCCGTACTACTGTTGCGCCAGGCACCATAGGCGAATAAACCTACGCTTACCAACGTAGACAACAACAGCGCAAAAATATACTGAGTGCGGGGCGACCGCCGAGTGCTCATAACAGGTTCATTATACTATGCGCGTTCTTTGTCGCGCTGCTCGGGAGTTTCGTGCGGTCGGGCATAGTCGTCTTCCAAACGCCACGTTGTGCCGAGTTCAGGAGTAGAAACCTCCACCACATCGCAATCAGTAACACCAACTAAACGGTGTCGTTGGCCGAGCTTCGTGCTGTAGCCCTGCCCTGGCTGCAACTCCGTTTGAATTAATTCGCCGTCAGCATTTTCCCAAATAACAGCCGCCTGGCCGTTGATAACTAACCAGCTCTCTTGCTTCTCGTCATGCAGCTGTAGGCTGAGCCGCGCACCCTTGTTAATATGGATGATTTTACCCATGTACGGCGCATCAGCAGCTACCCAGTGCATCTCGTACCCCCACGGCTTATCAACTTTTTTCACGTATGGCTGCGTACTAAAACTGGTGGTGTCAAAAACTGGTGGCTGGTCGCTCATTTATTCGTCCAAACTCTTTTTAAATTTCTCAATTAGGTCAACTGGCGCCGGATTCAAACCGTTTAACAGCGCCGTGTAAATCGTTACGAAATCGCCAAACGCAATCGTCCACAAAAGCTCCTCTAACAGATTAGAGCCCTCCGCCTGCACCACAATTGGCGCCGGGCGCATGCCCGACAGTAACCGCTCCGTTACCTCAAAGCGCTTTTGCACCCGCAGGTGCTCCAAGTTGCTGCGCAAATCAATCACCGCATACGGTTTATCAACTGGCTGTTTCGTCCAACCCATAAACTCGTTGTGATTGAATTCGGGGTATTGATTTGCCCAGGCCACATGCTTAGCATTTTCGTTAAAGCTGATTTTCCACTTGTAGGCAGCCGGCCATAACTTCGGTCCGGCGTAAATGACCGCAGATTTACCGATGATTTCCAGCGCGATTTTTTTAGCAGGATTCTTGTCAGTAGGTATTGTGGCCACCCAGAGCTGCACGGCATTTTTCAAGAATTCACCGGCTTTTTGTAGCTCAGCAATTGCATTCGCGTTGGCGAGCAATCCGGCTTTTTGCAGCAAAACAAGCAAAGCTTTCAAGTTATACAAGACCGCGTACCGTGGCTGTTCGGCCTTGGGCAGCAAAGCCAAGGCGTACCCCTTTTCTCGCGCCAAATCTGCCAATTTCCCACCGCCAGCAATCACCGCAATCTGCGCACCACGCGCTTCGGCCTGCGTAATAGCCTCAATTGTCTCTTCGGTGTTACCGGAATAACTTGCCGCAATAAAAAACGTTCGATCCGACACATAGGCCGGAATATCATAGTTGCGCACTATCTCGAACGGCTTATTATGCCCGGGCCACGTCTGGCTTACAACGGCCGCCAGCGCCGATCCGCCCATGCCGGCATATACTATGTTATCCACGTCAACCGGAGCCTGAGAAACCTCAAACTCGTGAGTAACCTGCTGCCATTGCCGCTCGGCTATGCCCAGCGTATCCTGGGCGTCGCGTTCGTGAATCACTTTTAGATCGTCCAACATCCCTCAAACCCCTTGTGTTTTACGTAGTGAGTTGTATATAGTATAGCCTATACAGAACGCGTAAGGGGGGCTATGTTCGGACAACATAACGATGAATCTCAACAACAGGACGCGCCAGCGGCCACACCGCAAGGCGACGCCACACTGCCAAATGGCAGCGACCAAACCTGGCAGCACCCCGGCTCTCCTCTGGGCGATGACACCACGCACAACGACAGCGCACAGGCCGACACTCCAGATGAGCCAGCCACCAGCACACCCACGCTCCCTGCTAGCCACGAAGACGTCATCGCGCCTACTCATGCCTCCGACGACGATCTCGTAAGCATCAAACAGCAGGCTTTAACCCAGCTATCACCTCTGGTCGGCCACCTCGACCAAACCCCCGAAGAAAAGTTCCGCACCACCATGATGATGATCCAAGCCAGCGATGATCAAGCCCTCGTCAAAACCGCCTACGAAGCCGCCCAAAAAATCGAAGACGAAAAAACCCGCGCCCAAGCCCTGCTCGACATCGTCAACGAAATCAACTACTTCACGCAGCACTCCCAAAACTAGCCAAAACGCTTTAGGTTGACTTTTTAGGTATTTTTTGTTATAGTTTAGCTATGTCAGGCACTCCTGAAACAAAAACAGAACCAACAAACCCCTATCAAGCCCTACACGCCGCCATTCATGATGCTTTCGATAAACACCCTGAATGGACCATATCCGACAAAAGCGTAGAGGAGGAAGGGCGACTTATAAGAGAAGAGGCAACTCAGCCAGATACGGCAAATACTCTCCACGCGCTACAAAAATTCATCGCCGGTGATGCCCAAGAAGAAGCGGCCAGAGAATCTAAGCAAACCCCTGGCAGGGGCTACCTGATATCCGGTGCTCTAGAGAATGTAGAACATCTACAAGGCATCTCATCAATACGCACCAAAGACGGACTTCGAGATAACATTATCCACCTTCAACGATTAAAACCATCGATAGCTCAAAATCGCGGCGATTGGAGTGTCATTCCCACAGACCCTCAGAATGGTGTAGAAAGATACGCTCAAAGCACCGAGATGCTTACCCTCATTGATGAAAATGGTGACGTTACTAACATTGTTATGTTGCCCTCTGAAGACCTGGGAACGCCGTGTGCGCAGGTATTTGCGCGAAGAGTCAATGTTGAGCAATTAGGCTGGACCAGTGAGGCCCAGCTAACCAAAACTCCTGATGAGCTTCGAGACTTACGAGAACAAATTGAGGGCGAATATCAAGCATCGATTGGTGTCTTCCCCAATCCTGGCTACTGGACAGAATTACCTCAGAACTCTATACCTGAGCTCACCGGCATGATCAAAAACCTACGTCCTATTGAATATTAGCATCTAGCCTTCATAAAGCTCGTAGCCTTTAGAGATAGTCTCTTCTGTTTCTTGATACAGCTTTTCTACCCATGTCTATCCCCGTTGCAGATCGAGACTACAGCATACCTTCTGAAACCATTGCAAAGTTGCACCAGATGATAGTCAACGCGCAGCCCGTTTCGCAATAATGAACATGAAAACAGGACGTGGAAGTGAATTCCATGTCCTGTTTCTCCTATTTCAGGAAGAGCAGCAAACTGTAGGTTTGCGATGAGGAACCCGCTCGGGGTTCCTCATTCCCCTACATCATGCCACCCATACCACCCATGCCCGGCGCACCAGCGGCTGGAGATTCTTCTTTCGGTACATCGACGACTAGCGCACCCATAGTCATGGCTGTGCCTGCGATAGACGTGGCGTTCTGCAAGGCTTCTTTGGTCACGCGAGCCGGATCAATAACACCGGCAGCTTTCAAGTCCACCAGTTTTACAGGGTCGTTCACATTGACACCAAAGCCAGCTTTACCGGCTTTGACTTGCGGTAACCACTCGTCAGCATTTAAGCCGGCGTTGGTCAGCAAGATGCGGAATGGCTGCTCTAACGCTCGCAGCAGGAGCTGCTTGCCAGCCGTAACAGAGGTGTCATCGCTGGCGCTTACGGTAACGGTCTGGTCAAGTTAATCAACGTTACGCCACCGCCAGGCACAATGCCTTCGTCCAGCGCCGCTTTTACGGCCGCTACGGCGTCGTCAACTCGGAATTTCTTCTCTTCGATTTCGGTTTCGGTAGCACCACCGACCTTAATGACAGCGACCTTGCCGCTCAACGCGGCGCGGCGTTTCTCAAGGTTTTCTTTGTCGTACGAGCTGGTCGCAGCAGCAATTTGGGCATCAAGCTGCTTCAGGCGAGCTTCGATCTCAGGAGCCGAGCCGCCGCCCTCAATAATTGTCGTCTCGTCTTTGTTCACAATCACGCGACGTGCCGAACCAATCACATCCAGATCGACATTCTCAAACGTCATGCCGCGGTCTTCGGTAATGACCTGTGCACCAGTCAAAACGGCGATGTCGGTCAATACATCTTTACGGCGGTCGCCAAAGGCTGGAGCCTTGATAGCCACGGTGTTAAATACGCCTTTCAGGCGGTTCAAAATCAGCGTGCCCAAGGCTTCGCCCTCAACGTCTTCAGCGATTAACACCAGGTCTTTTTTGCCGGTCTGCGCCAGTTTTTCGAGCAAAGGCAAGAATTCCTGGATGCTGGTGATCTTCTTATCGGTAATCACCACGGCTGCTTTGTCGTATACCGCTTCCATGCGTGAGGTATCGGTAACCATGTACGGCGATACAAACCCGCGGTCAAAGGTAAAGCCTTCTACGACCTCGGCCTCCAGCTGCAAGCCCTGGCCTTCCTCTACTGTCACTACGCCGTCTTTACCGACTTTGTCGATCACATCGGCGATCAGCTCACCAATCTCAGCGTCACCCGCCGAAATCGTAGCCACTTCGGCCACGCGCGATTTCTTGCCCTGAATATCTTCAGATAACGTCCCGAGCTTAGCAATCACGTCAGCAGCAGCAGCCTCCAACCCCTTGCGCAGCAACATCGGATTGTGCCCCGCGGCGATCAGCTTGTTCGCTTCGTTCAGAATGTGATAGGTCAGCACTGTAACAGTAGTCGTGCCGTCACCGGCCACATCGTTCATCTTGGAAGCAGCCTGCTTAATGAGCTCAGCACCGACTTTGTAGCCCAGCGTTTCGTCGTCTACGTCTTCCAGTTCCACGCCTTTGGCTACTGTCACGCCGTCATGCGTCACCGTAGGGGCACCAAATTGCTTGCTGATCACCACGTTGCGACCCTTAGGGCCCATGGTGGTCTTTACGGCGTTGTAGAGTACTTCGGCGCCGGCTAGTACGCGCTTGCGCGCATCGTCATCATAAAAAACTTTCTTTGCCATCTGTAACTCCTATTTAACCGTCGCCAGGACGTCTTCTTCTTTGACTAAAATATAATCTTCGCTGCCGACTTTAACGTCGGTATTGCTATAACTTTTATACACGATCCGGTCGCCGACTTTGATCTGGCGCGCATCTTTACCAACCGCTACCACGACAGCGGTCTTTGGCTTTTCTTGGGCATTTTCGGGCAAGTAAAGCCCGCTCGCCGTCTTAGACTGAGCTTCTTCGGCCTGGGCCACAATATAATCACCGAGTGGTTGCAACGGTGCACTCATAAAAACCTCCTTTTAATCCTGATAAGACAGCTGTTTTCTCGCAAAAAACACCTGTAACTAGCACTCATCATACCTGAGTGCTAAAATCCCTGTCAAGTTTGCTTGCTTTTTATATATTAAGGTGTTATTATAAATCCATTCCAGTTCCCTATAGTAGTGGAAGGATGTGGTACGTAGTGCAGTTCAACTTGCAGTTGCGGCAGGGCGGCAGCGTGAAGGCGAGCCTCGTTGAGGTCAACGACAAGACCCGGCTTGTCCTGCACCCCAGGAACGTCGGCAAGGCCATCATGCGACAGCTCCGGACCAAGAAGCACTTCTTGGAGCACGTCACCGGCAACCCTGTCTTCAAGGGCAAGAAGGTCATCTGCGACCTCGAGCTCTCGGATGACCCCGAGGAGCGCAACGAGATGCTGGAGAAGACCCTGGTGAGCATCACCCGAACGCTCAACAACCTGTTGTTGACCGCCGAGATCTGCAGGTCCAGCAACAGGGACAACAAGCGCCGAAGCCGGAGCCACCACAACAAGCCGCGCCCGAAGGACATGTCCTTCGCGGTCTTCAGCTCCAGCGCCAAGCCGTAGCACCACTTCCCCAGGGGTACAGGATTCCGGACGGTGAGCGCAAATGCGCCCAACCCGAGCGCGTCGCTCACCGTCCGGACGCCGCCGAGAATGTTGAACAAGAGTTCGAGCCGAGACCCACGTCTCCCCCGCTCCTCTTCCACCTCAACCTCTTCTCGGCTTTTTTCTTTTTAACTCACAGCTTATAATTAAGTTCATGCCTCAAAAAATAAACAAAACCGTCCTGATGTCCGGCGCCGATTATTTTACCGATGACGACGCCATTAACGCCCTCATGGACGCCCGCATCCCCGTCAACGTCGACGCCGCCATGGCCGAGCATCGACATATCGAAGAAGCCCTGCTGGCGGCCGGCGTAACCGTCAAAAAAGTGCCTGCCCCCTATCAGTGTCAGGATGGCGTATACACCGCCAACTGGGCGCTAGTTTACAGAGGTAAAGCGCTCATGGCACGCCTGCCCAATAAGCGAAAGCCCGAGGAAGCCTTTGCCCTCAAAGCCGTCCAAGAACAAGGCCTGGAACCGTTATTTCTCCCCGAAGACGTCGAGCGCTTCAGCGGCCAAGGCGACGCCCTGCCCTGCGGCGACATGGTCTTCACGCAATCACCTTATCGGACCTCTCCCGAAGCCCATAAATATCTCAAAGAACTGCTCGGCTTCCGCGAAGTTATTACACTCCAAACCAAGCCAGAACGCCTGTGGCACGGCATCGGCCCCGCCAAAATCAACAAAATCACCGGCTGGCCGGATAGCCCCACCTACGACATCGACCTGGCAATCGCCATCCTAAAGTGGCCCGCCGAAGGCCAAAAAGGGCTGATTGCCTGGTGCCCAAGCGTGTTTAAGCGCAAAAGCCGCAAAATTATGCGCGCCCTCGACAGCGTCGACAAAATCGAAGTTTCCTGGCACGAAGCCATGAAAGCCTTCGCCCTCAACCTCGTTTCCACCGGCCAAACAGTGGTCATGAACAGCGGCGCCCCAAAATTCAAGGCCGACATGGAAGCTCATGGCCTCCAAGTCACCACCCTCGACTTACCCGAACTCCGCAAAGGCGGCGGCTCCATCCGCTGCAGCACCCTCACTCTGGATAATTAAAAATAGCCCGGTAATCGGGCTATTTTACGCACTCTAAGCACACGTTAGTTCTTGCGCTGCGTCCAGTGACCTTGAGGCAGACCATTTTCTTTCTGATCTTTGGCGTCGATCGGAGTAACCAGCGAGCCGTCATACCCGATAATTTTAGTAGTAGCTGTTTCGCCAATACCTAAGACCTGCTTACGATGAGCCTGTTCTTCTTCTTTCCAAGTCTGAATTTCGGCGCGATCTTCCGGAGTAACTGCTTGCGTATGCAATTCCTGCAATACTGCTTGCGTAGCTTGTAAATCTTGTAGTTCTTCTGTACTAGCCATATGTTTTATTACCTTTTTGTTTTATGAGATAGTAGTTTTACTATAGCAAATATAAAGCTTTTTGTCAATATTTATTCGCCGGTAGCAGGGGCGTGTGGGGGTGCTTGCTCTAAGCCACCACCACGAGACTTAATCAGCATTCCCACAAATTCGAACAGGCCCGCCAGCTCTTCGCTTTGACCAGCCAAGCGCATCTCTTTGTAGTCAATGACTGACTCCCATTCAGCACGAGTATCAGGATCTAACTGATCAAGCTTACGTACCTTATCCTCGACTTTTTGCTGCTCGCCAGCCACATCTTGCTGACGACGAGAGTGGTAATCAATCATAGCCTTAAGCAACCGCCCCTCACCCTCTGGGATCTCGGGTGGCAGTACTAAATGCTTTACTTCCATATTGTTCATTACTCTAATTAAACCACTATTTGGGAATAATTACAAGGATTTGCGTTTTTTGAGTGCTGCTCGCGCCGCCGCCGTCTCATTGTACTCACGGCGAATGGTATCGGTCGGCTCATTAAAAACATGCCCAGGAGCCGGCTTAAAGCCAGGTTTATTGGTAATAATCACTGTTTCCTCGCCCTTGCCCAGCAGTAGCACCAGATCATCTTTCTGTGCCAGGTCGATCGCTTTTTGCACTGCATCTTCACGCTTGTGTATGAAGAACATGTCCTTATCCTTCACTTTACCGGCTTTTTCGGCGCCCGCGGCAATTTCCTCGATGATTTTCATACCGTCTTGGTCGCGGTCGTCTTCTTCGGTCAGAATAATAATATCTGAGTTGCGGCCGGCGATTTCGCCCTGCAATGGCCGTTTGAGCACATCCCGCCGCCCTGGCGAGCCGAACACCGTAATAATCCGCTTTTTAGCGGTCGGTTTCACGGCCGCGTACACCTGGTTAAAGCCCTCCGGCGTCGGCGCGTAGTCTACAATAACCGTGAAATCCTGCCCCTCGTCAATCAAGTTCATGCGTCCCTCCACGCTCGGCAAGCTGGCGATACTGTCCTCAATCTGTTGCTTGGTGAGCCCGGCCGCTCGCGCCACGCCAATCGCCGCTAAGCAGTTATACACGTTGAAGCCGCCTGGCAGATGAGTCAGAATATCGTACGACTCGTCACCTATTTGGGCGGTAAATGTGCTTTCCGTAGCGCCCAACTCCACCTTAGAAGCCCGTAATTCGCCGTTCTTTAGGCCATAGCGCACCGGATTCTTAATAGCCTTGGCAAAAAACTCGCCGCTTGGGTCATCAGCATTCGTAACACCGACGCGCTGCCCCCGTTTGTTGCGATTACATTGCTGGAATAGCATGAGCTTGGCTTTGCGATAATTCTCAAACGTCCCGTGATAGTCCACATTGTCGTGGCTCAAGTTCGTAAACGCCACGATGCTGTACGGAATCCCCCAGACGCGGTGCTGCGCCAGGGCATGCGAGGTGGTTTCCAGTACCAGCCACTCCACGTCGTTGGCGCGCATCTTTTTAATAGCCTTTAACAGGGGTAGCGAGCCCAGCGATGTCATTCGAGAAGTGTTGTGTTGCGCGCCTTTGCCATCGCCGTAATCGATAGCGATAGTGGTCATCATGCCCACTTTATAGCCGCTTTCACGCAGCATGTGCGTAATCAACGTGCAGACCGTCGACTTGCCTGCTGTCCCTGTTACGCCGATCACGTTCAGCTTGCGAGCCGGAAATCCAAAGGCAATATTCTCGAGCACGGCCTCTGTTAGGTGCCCATACGGTTCGATAGCAGGAAATAGTCCAGCAGGAATGACTTTTTTAACGCTACTGCGAAAACTCATGCGTTTCAGTATAAATCAGTCGGCGTAATATGGTAAATAATAATCTACATATGCAATGCGCATGGCAATTGCATATGTATTGCATGTGTTCTACACTAGAGCTATGGACAACTTTTACCACATTCGTCAACCTGACTATACCAGCATAGATTTTACTGAGCTATATACCAAATACCGAGAACATAGAGACGAAATACGTAAATATATTGAATCTATCAATCAGCCGCGCTATTTGCCATGGGAAAAGGCGCGATTTAAAAAACCTCCGGCCGGGTTCAGCCCCGAAGAGGCCTGGTACCTGGCTCGCGACACTCGCCGCAACACCTCACAACCAATCTGGATTAAGGCTCAAAATGATGAGCTTTTTAGCTGGAATCGCCTGCAATATACCGACCAATATCTCAATGAATTCGATCTCCTCATGGGCGGCCAGTTCATGAGCAGCAATGTCAGGATCAACCCTGTTGAGCAGCAGTCTTTCTTAACCCGCGGGGTTATCGAGGAAGCAATTGCCTCGAGTCAGCTCGAAGGCGCTAACGTGACCCGCAAAGTCGCCAAGGAAATGCTTGCCGAAAGTCGTACGCCCCGCAATAAATCAGAATGGATGATTCACAACAACTACCTAATGATGACCAAGATCACCGAGACCTACAAAGACGTGCCGCTCAGTCATGAACTACTACTTGAAATGCACCGCCTAGTGTCTACCAACACCATGGACGAAGAGGATATCGGCCGCTTTAGAACAGATAAGGACCCTATTCGCGTGGGATCAGAAACACAGACTACGTATATCCCTCCCACCGAAGATTTCATGCTTGAAGAACTTGACGTCTTGATCGGTATTGCTAACGACAGCGATCCTGCTCACTTTATGCATCCTATTATTAAAGCCATATTGCTGCATTTCTGGATCGGCTATCTGCATCCGTTCGTAGATGGCAACGGCAGAATAGCTCGCGCTTTATTTTACTGGTTACTCCTTAAAAAGAATTATTGGCTGGCCACATATATACCAATCTCAACCGTCATTAAACGAGCGCCAATGCAGTACAGCGACGCGTATGTATACAGCGAGCAGGACGGTAATGACTTCACGTATTTCTACGACTACCATATGCAAAAGATCAAGCAGGCTCTCAACGAATTTCTGGGATACATTGACAAGCAGCGAGCCGAAAATGCAGAGATTGACCGTATATTGGAGACCCGCGGCAGACTTAATGAGCGCCAAAAACAGATAATGCACTACCTTCTTTCTAATCAACGTCACAGCGTCAGTGTAACTACGCATAGCAGCCTCAACCGTATTAGCCTAAACACTGCTCGAACCGACCTGTTGGAGCTGCAACGCCTTGGCCTAGTCTTCACTCTCCGCCAAGGTAAATATGTCCATTATTATGCTAAACCACGCTCCTGACCCCAGTACACATATGCAATATACACAGGAATTGCACATGTATTGCACATGTGCGACTTATTTGTGAAAAAATTGATACAATACTCAAAATGAAGGTTTTAGGAATTGAGACAAGTTGCGACGAAACTGCCGTTGCAGTGGTGGAGGATGGCTTTCGGCTGCTCAGTAATGCAGTAGCATCCAGCATGGATTTGCATGTGCAGTACGGGGGTGTGGTGCCGGAAATTGCCGCGCGTAGTCACATTGAGGTGATGATGCCAACCGTGCACCAAGCCCTGGACGACGCGGACTGCACCTGGGACGATATCGACGCCATCGCTGTTACCTACGGCGCTGGTCTGGGCGGCAGTCTGCTGATTGGAGTTTTGACGGCTCGCACCTTGGCGATCACCAAGAAAAAGCCGTTG
This sequence comes from Saccharimonadales bacterium (SeqCode), assembly GCA_036384495.1. GTDB lineage: Bacteria > Patescibacteriota > Saccharimonadia > Saccharimonadales > UBA4665 > JAQGHB01. Next base: position 5,608 of record DASVMD010000028.1, on the reverse strand, counting down.
TACGCTGTTAACCATGTGGAAGGACACGTCTATGCTAACTTCTTGACTGCGACTTCCCTGCCCGGCTATTCCATGCGTTCGCAGCAGCCGAAATTCCCGATGTTGGCGATTATTGTATCTGGTGGGCATAGCCAACTGGTACTGTTTCGTGACCATTTTGACTACACGCTGCTGGGGCGCACGCAGGATGACGCTATTGGTGAGGCGTTTGATAAAGTGGCAAAAATGCTCGGACTCCCCTACCCTGGCGGACCATCGGTGGCTAAAGCGGCACTACGGGGCGATCCACAGGCCTATCAAATACCAAAAGCCAAGATGGGGCGCTATGATTTTAGCTTTTCGGGGCCCAAAACAGCCGTTTTGCGCCTGGCGCAGGGCGCGATTGGGGAAAGTTACGACTTCCCCTCCATAAAGCTGCCTGAGCGCCTCTCTGAGGCTCAGAAGGCCGATATTGCAGCCAGCTTCCAGCGCGTAGCCGTAGAGACTATCGTTGATAAGGCGCGACTGGCGTTTGATGAGTTTTCGCCGGCTAGCGTAGTGATTGCCGGGGGCGTGGCTGCCAGCGGTGAGCTGAGGCACCAATTAACAGAGGCGATCCCGATTCCCGTGGAGTTCCCCGACCTCAAGCTGTGTACCGATAATGGGGCGATGATTGCCACGCTGGGCTGCTTTAAAGCTTCTTTGGGCCAGCCTGAGGCTGATCCCTACTCTCTTGATATCCGGCCGAACTTGTCGATGTAGCTCGCCATACCGTTTTAAGAAAAAGCTATCATTAAAAAATTATTAAATTTGTTTCATGTGGAATTATTAAATAATTCTTAAATATTGTTGCAAATATTACAGAGGTGGTATACTGGATGGTATGAAAAGTTTGGTCCAGGTTGGTTCGGTTCGCAGTGGTGTGCGCTAGGCGCCATTTTTCTCTTTACACCAAATCTTTACCAACGAATAACTAGGACTAACAGATGAAGTTACCAAAAACGTATATACCAAGCGACTACGAGAACGACATTTATGCGCTCTGGGAAAAGAGCGGAGCATTTAAGCCGGCCAAAGAAGGACAGCCCTACAGTATTGTCATGCCGCCACCAAATGCTAACGCTAATCTACACATTGGTTATGAGTTAACGGCGGCGCTCGAAGATATTGCTGCGCGCTACCACCGACTAAAGGGGGAGTCTGTACTTCTTCTGCCAGGAGCTGATCACGCTGGGTTTGAGACCCAATCAGTCTATGAGAAACATTTGGCCAAAGAAGGCAAGAGCCGCTTTGATTTCACCCGTGAGGAACTCTACAATCAAATCTTTGATTTTGTGGCGCTTAACAGGGGTAATTTTGAAACGCAACTGCGCAAAATGGGTGTCAGTTGCGATTGGGAGCATTACACCTTCACACTTGACCAGAAGATTGTATCGCGAGCCTATGCCACCTTTAAAAAAATGTGGGACGAAAAGCTTATTTACAGGGGTGAACGCTTAGTTAATTATTGCACGTTTCACCGTACTGGATTTGCCGATATTGAGGTTGTGCATCGCGAAGAGAAAAATCCTTTGTATTACATTAAATATGGACCTTTTGTGCTTGCTACTACCCGTCCGGAAACTAAGTTTGGCGACACGGCTGTTGCAGTTCATCCAGAAGACAAGCGCTACGCCAAATACGTCGGTACGGTTATCACCGTAGAAGGTGTTAATGGGCCGTTCGAGGTGCAGGTCGTCGCCGACGAAATGGTTGATCCTGACTTCGGTACTGGAGCCGTTAAAATAACGCCCGCTCACTCCTTTGACGACTGGGAAGTCGCCCAGCGTCACAACCTGCCTGCCAAACGCATCATTAATCATGACGGTACGCTCAACCACCTTACAGGGCGATTCGAGGGATTGACTGTTAGGGAAGGGCGTGAAGCAGTGGTGAAAGCCATGGAAGAGCAGGGGCTGCTCGTAAAAGTAGACAAAGACTACACCAGCCGCGTGGGGCATTGCTATAAATGCGACACAGTTATTGAACCAATGTTGCTTGACCAATGGTTTGTAGATATGCAACCTTTGGCAAAACGGGCAATTGATGTGCTTGAAGACGACAAAATTACGTTTTACCCTGATGCAAAGAAAGATCAGCTCATCAACTACCTTAAGGGGTTGCATGACTGGAATATTAGCCGTCAGATTGCTTGGGGCATTCCGATTCCGGCTTTCCAGAACGTCGATGACAGCGATGACTGGATTTACGATGAGCGCGTTGATCAGGAGATCATAGAAATCGACGGTAAAACCTACCGCCGTGATCCCGATACTTTCGACACCTGGTTTAGTAGTAGCTCGTGGCCTTACGCCACCCTTGGCTACCCTGATTCCGAGGATTTTAAGCGCTTTTACCCCTTGAGCCTGATGGAAACCGGTGGGGAAATCTTGTATCCCTGGGTTAGTCGCATGATCATGCTCGGCCTCTACGTAACGGATGATATCCCATTCCGCGAAGTTTACATTCACGGATATGTTATGGCCGAAGACGGCTCTAAAATGAGCAAATCAATTGGTAACGTGGTTGACCCACTACCAGTGATAGAGGAATATGGCTCAGACGCGCTGCGCATGGGCATAATCAATGGGCGTGCCGCGGCCGTGAATCGTGGATACGACAAGCGTAAAGTGGAAGACGCACGTAATTTTAGCAACAAGATTTGGAACATTGCGCGGTTTATCGAAGACATTGTGGGTGACAAGCCAGAGCGAGGAAATGTGGTGCCCACTTCTGTTGCAGATCATTGGATATTGTCACGATTACAACAATCACAAGACAAAATTAGCAAAGATTTAGACAAGTACGCCTTTAGCGAAGCCTATGACACGCTTTATCACTTTATCTGGGACGACTTGGCTGACTGGTACATTGAAGCTAGCAAGGCGGAGCCAAATAAGCCGCTGCTGGCGCATCTGCTGGAGTCGGTTTTGGTTCTGGCGCATCCGTTTGCGCCGTTTGTGACGGAAACCATCTGGCAGACGCTCAAGTGGGAAGACGACTCTATTTTGGCAACCAAGACCATGCAGAAGCCGCTCAAGAGCGACAAGGCTCGCGCTAAGGAATTTAGCGAGTTACAGGCGATTATTAGCGAAACGCGTTTCATAACCAAGGCCTTGAAGGTTTCGGGTGCTACACTGTACTTTAGCGATTCACCCCTGTTACGGGACAATGTCGAGGTGGTTAAGCGCATGGCTCGTCTGGCGGCCGTTAGCGAAACGGAGCAGGGGAGCGGACTCAACCTGACCAGCACCAAGCAAAACGCCTGGCTCGACATTGACGCTGCCGCCGCCAAAGCCTACGCCGATGAGTTAACGGGGAAGGCAAGCAAGCAAGAGATTGTCATAAAGCAGCTCGAAGGCCGCTTGGCCAACAAAAGCTATGTTGCGAACGCGCCGGAGAAGGTTGTCGGGCAGACTCGCCAGCAACTGACCGAAGCAAAAGAGCTCTTACAATCTATTCACGAAGAAGTAGTACGGTTTAGCGCTTAACCGGAACCGAGTGTAAATTTACTATCCTTGTCGCGCGGTAGGTTACCTGTGTAGGCCAATAACATGTATCTGTTAATCGCAGCAACGTAGTTACTGATACGTGGAAGACGATGCTCAAACCGTCCGAGTAAGAGTTGAGCTTTACGTTTAAGAATAGGCTCATTCAGTACCTGTGGGTCGCCCCCCAGTAAATTCCTGCCTATTTCTGCCTTATCCTCGACGACATTGGTGCCTCCGTAGTTGCTAGATACTACACGGGTGTCGTGATTATTGGCACCATACTTAAAGCCTGAGGGATTAAGCGCCTTAAAGCTCGGGTCGCGTTTTCGCCCCCAGTAACCACACGTCGCCTTATCAAGAGGGTGAGTTAGCTCGTGCACAACGTCAGTGTCATTCGCAAAATCTTTTTTATCAAGATCAATTTCGTCGCGACCGGTCTGATATATACCTGCATCGTGGCCACCTTCAATATCACCAGTAAGCTTTATATCCTTTACACCACCAAGCTGCACAAGCTCCTTTGGTATGAAATGAAGCTCCTCCATGAGACCTTTGCCGTCCGCTTGCAAAGTAAAGATCCGCAGATCATCCTTACTAATAGGCTTAGCACTGGTAACATCAAGGAAGTAGCTCTTGGTTTTAATGCCAAATTTTATGCCGTAATTTTCTGTGAAGTCATCAATAGCATCTACGGCTTGGTCCACCGTGGTAGCCTGCTGTAATTCTGCTTTTTGCTGGTCATCATTTACAAGTGTAAAGCCATATCTTTGTGCTTGCCGATCGGCAAATGCTTCTAGCGTTAGTCTGAACTCACTGGTTGGGAGATTAGCAGCTTCTGTAAAAGCGGCACGAACATGCTCAGCTTCAGTAGCAGTAGGGTCGTCACAGTCGGTATCAAAGGCAAGTCCCGCAGCATTTCTAAAGGGTTCGACGGGGTCATGAGACTCAATCTCGCCAAGGGCTGCCATAAGAGTTACACCAACAGCACCTAACGCCAAAATACGGCTACGGTGCATTCCTAGACGTTCAAACGCAGCCACCGGTGAGCCCAGGCCATTGTATATTCGCATAATCTTGCTATTATACACTATTTGTGTTTTTTGGTCAAGGATTTAGCTTTCGGCGGGTTCGAGGGCTTCGCGGAGCTTGACAATGGTTTCTTGCATCTGGTAGTCGTCGAAAAGTAGACCGTGCCAGCCAGCCTTTTCGGCGGCTACGAGATTGCCGCGGGTGTCATCGATCAACATGATCTCCTCTGGTGGGACGCCGGCTTCTTTGGTGGCGATTTCGTAGATCTGCGGTTCGGGCTTGATGGTGCCGACCTGCGATGAATCAATAATGACGTCGTAATGGACGTTTGGGAGCTTTCCAGCCTCGCGCATGGCGCTAATTAAGCCTGGCATGATGTTACTGAGGATTCCGACCTTGTAGTGTTCGCTGGCCCATTCCAGAAGCTCCTGGAGCGGCTCGATAGGCTCCAAGGCGTCTAGGTAATACTTGCGCCAGTCAAAGCCCTTGATTTGCAGGCGTTCGTCCATGAGCTGATTGAAGTCGTCGAGGCTCATGGTTCCCCGACAGACTTCATCGTTGAAGCGCCAGTAGTTGGATTCGACTAGATTGGCGGCGACATCGTAGTCTTCGGCAGCTTGCGTGAAGGCCTGCTGGAAGAAATGCACCAAACTGCCGTTGATATCGAAGTAGACAAAGCTGACGCCATCCCTGGTTTTCTTGAGGTCGCGAGCGGGCAGGGAAGGGACACCGATGAGTTCGTCGAGGCTCAGGCCAATAGCGCCGGCAATCGCCTGTACGGTGAAAATCGAGGGCGCTTTAATGGCGCCGCGTTCAATTTTGGTAAGGGTGGAGAAGCTGAGATTGGCGCGTGCGCAGAGTTGCTGCTGGGTTAAACCAGCCGCTTGACGCGCCTCTTGTAGGCGTTTGCCCAATCCTTTCTCATCCATCTAGCTTCGCTCCGCTCGGCAGAGGATGTCGTTCCACTCCATCATGGCCATATAATACCAGCTACAAGGGCAAAAACCAAGCAAAAACTAGTATTAAATGGCTACCAGCCGAGAAGCAGGGTGATCAGCGTAAAGAAGAAA
>DASVMD010000027.1:0-4149 GCA_036384495.1 Saccharimonadales bacterium (SeqCode) | reverse complement strand
TACTGGTGAACAGGGCTTCGGTCTCAGCGTGCTCTTCGCTGACAGCACTTTTTTGGGTGGCCGCGTGCGGATTTAATGGCATAAGCAAAGTTATAAAGTTTGACTAGCATCCTTTGGTGCGGCTAGTTGGCGGAGCTGGGCGGCATACTCTTCGACGATCTCGTTATCCTCGGTAAGTAGCGACACGGCAACCCTAATCCAGTCGATAAGCTGGAGTAAATCTTGCGGTGAAATCTCTTGTGGTGGCTTGTGGAGGTGGTTTTGCACTTGGCGATCAATGAAGCGGTCGGCAGCAGGCCCTAAATACACATGCGTTACCTTGACAACCTTCTCATACAATATAGTGTTTTTGGAAGCAGCCACGGTTACACTTCCTCTATTTTTTGCAGTTTAGCGGCGCCCATGCTGATTGATACGTAGCCGATGGCCATGAGCACGTAGATAATGTTAATAATTACCAAGGTGCTACTGAGCGACAAATGACCGGTTCGAGGGCTCACTGAGCGCAAATACTGTAATCCCACTGAGCTAGCAATTACGCCGAGCATGCCACCACCTATCAGCCGCATAGCTTGGCGGTAGAAAACACCGCTAATCTCCTTACTGAATAAAACTATTTCGTAGGCAGCCAGTAGGCCTGAAAACCAGGCGTACAAATATGGCACAATCAATGTCACGATTAGGAGCCAACCAGGCAGATAGTACGGGTTGTCGGTGGATCCGAGGCTGTGCAAATTGAGGTGCTGGAAGGTGAAAAAGCAAAAGATCACGCCCAGCGCCACAAAAATGGTGATCAGTATTTGCATGTTGGCCATGCTAAGCCTAATTTTGGCGTGATCAGTTAGCCCTTGAGCGCCGCGTCTCATAAGGCTAAAACCGATGAGCGGGATAATAAGACTCAGGTAGTTCACGGTAATAAGTGCCGTCGATAAAAAACCATGACGAGCGTTGGCGATGCTATTAAGTATGATGCCAACCAGCGATGGTATGACAAGTCCCCAGGCCAGCCATTTCACGCCGCGCGCTAGCTGGAGGAAATCACTGCCCTCGGGTGTTTTTTGAATGAGCTCTGCATATTGCTCAAGCTTGCCGTAACTGTAAAAGGCGACGAGCCAAATAAGAAGCAGTGGTAAAAGTACAATAAACGCCAGTGCATGATACTGTGTGGAACTGAGGTGATAGTTGTGCATGGCTATCTTGTTGGCGGGTAACACAAAAAGCAAAAGAATATATGCTACAGCCAGGCCGAGGGCAATCTGTAGAGGTCGCAATCTGGAAGGTTTTTTGCGTGTTGGTGTAGACATACGATGTATTATACAAACTCCATGGCTTTAGAATAGTAAACCATACTTTAATGTTATAGAGCGTAAGAATTTCAACAGTTACTGTCATAGTGCTTGTGCTGGGCGCGCGGCTCAGCAATAATAGAGAGGATGCGCATACCTGGCTCTCGATCCCGCCTGAACTGGCAACAACTCCTGATTCCTGGGGTTGCTCTCATAGCTCTCTACGTACTGATTCCGCAAATTGGCGGCTTTCACCATAGCATTACCCTACTGCGCCACGTTGATTTTTGGGGAGTGGCTGCAGCGACTATTTTCGTTATGGCGACCTATTTGGCAGCAGCAGGCACTTATTTTGCCATTGCGCTGCACCCAATTCGTTACTGGCGCACTGTGTTGGTGCAAGTGGCCGGTATGTTCGTGAATAGATTATTACCAGCCGGAATTGGTGCTCTGGGCTCCAATTTTGCTTATTTGCGCACGCAAAAACACTCGCCGGCTCAAGCCGGCGCCGTGGTAGCCATGAATAATGGGCTTGGCTTGACGGGCCATGCCCTGGTGCTTGGGAGCGCCCTTTTGCTCTGGCGCGACCATTTGCCACCGGTGCAATTCTCACACGGAAATAGTCGAATAGCTTGGGTTGCGGCACTCGGCATAGGCCTGCTTTTAGTAGCAGTATTTTCGGTGCCGGTATGGCGGCAGCGCCTCAGTAGAGCGTTTACAAGTTTTGCCGGCCAGTTCTTGCGTTTCCGCGAACGACCACTACGCCTTTTGATGGCGCAGTTATCGTCCATTGGTCTTACGCTCTGCAATGTGCTCAGCCTCTATTACTGCGTAGTGGCGGTCCATGGTAGCATTTCGTTTATTACGGTTTTGTTAGTGTTTACGCTCGGCGTGGGGCTTGGTACGGCTACTCCAACACCAGGTGGCTTAGGTGGGTTTGAGGCCGGACTTGTGGCTGGTTTTGTGGCATATGGCATGCCGGCTTCCGAGGCTTTAGCTGCCGCGTTACTATACCGCCTGCTCAGTTATTGGCTGGCGATTGGTGTTGGTTCTGTAGCGTTTGTGTATGCGCAGCATCGCAGAGTGTTCGGGTCGGCTAGCTGAGGGCTACATCTGAATTCGGTTGAAGCGGTTGACTGCAAAGCTCATACATACGGCAAGCGTGACTGCCATAACAGCAAGATCTTTACCCAAGCCAAAGTGAGTCTGGTTAGCTAGAAGATAGCGAAGCGCATCCACCATGTAGCTTACTGGGTTGCAGGTACTGATGACGCGTAACACCGTGGGCACGTGGTTGAGCGGATAGAGCGCGCTGGACAAGAAGAACAGTGGCATAACGAGTAGATTGTTAATACTCTGGAACCCTTGAAAATCATCTACCGCCGAGGCTATAGCCGCGCCGAAACTGGTGAGCGCCATGCTCATGAACACCAGCACCAAAAATGCCGGTGGTACGAGCGCCCAGTTGTATGGGCGAAAACCGAACAGCAACGCAATAATGAACACCAGTAAGCCCTGCATGATAGATATCGTGGCGCCACCCAAGGTGCTGCCTAGTAAAATAACGACGCGCTTAACAGGGGCGACCAAGAGTTCTGATAAGAAGCCAAAGCGCTTGTCCTGCAGTATAATAATGCCCCAAAAAACCGATGACAGCAGCACGGTTTGGGTAATAATGCCGGGAACCAGGAACTGCAAATAATTGCCTTCGCCGGCCTTGCGGTAAATGGCACCGATGCCGTAGCCCAGCGCCAACAGCAGCAGCACAGGTTGCCCCAGGGTACCAATAATACGTGATCCGCTACGAGTGTAGCGGCGGACTTGACGAAGCCAAAGCGCGTAGATTACATCGATATTCATTATTTTAATGCCTTATTTCTGCGCGCCATGCGAGCGTTTAAGCCGTCGTTATTGCCCTCGTCGGCGTCGTCGCGTAGGCCCTCGCCAGTTAATTTTAAGTACGCCTCTTCGAGCGTTTTGGTGCCGGTTTGTTTGCGTAGTTCCGGGGTGGTACCGCGGGCTACGATCTTGCCGTGGTCAATGATAGCGATGCGCTCGGCAACGTCTTCGGCCTCGTCTAGATAGTGGGTGGTAAAGAAAATGGTCATGCCCTTTTCCTGGCTGAGTTTTTTGACATAATTCCACATTAAGTTGCGGGTTTGGGTGTCCAGGCCAAGCGTCGGTTCGTCTAGAAATAAGATGCGGGGTTCGTGCAGCAGTCCGCGGGCAATTTCCAGGCGACGGCGCATACCGCCCGAAAACGTTTTAATCATGGAGTCTTTGCGGCCCCACAGCTCGACTAACTCCAGTAGTTCCTGAATGCGGGCTGAACGCTGTTTTTTGGGGATACCATACAGCGTAGCGTGCAGATCCATATTTTCGTAGGCCGAAAGTTCTTCGTCGAGGCTGGGATCTTGGAAGACAATGCCAAAAGCTTTGCGAGCGTTGTCGCGCTCGGTGGTTACGTCATGGCCGGCAAGTTTGAGCGTGCCATCAGTGGGGCGCAACATGGTGGTCATCATTTTGATGGTGGTGCTTTTGCCGGCGCCGTTGGGACCTAAAAATGCAAAAATCTCACCCTTTGCAACATCAAAATCGATGTTGTCGACTGCGGTGAAATCCCCGAACTTTTTAGTGAGGTTTTTGGCGTGAATAATTGGTTCAGACATAAATATCAAACACTAGTATACCCCTAAAACTATACTTTGTATACGATAAACTTTTGGAAACTTTTAATACAACTAAAAACACCCCTTTTGGGGTGCTTTTCTGTGCTCGCGAAGCTGGTCCGCAGGTCAGCACTACCTTTAATATATGCCCTTAAAACCATAAGCAGTGTAAGAATTCTTACACTGCTTATGGT
>DASVMD010000026.1:0-3559 GCA_036384495.1 Saccharimonadales bacterium (SeqCode) | reverse complement strand
GATGGCGTGGAGTTTTTGCAGGCTGGCGACAAGTTGCAATAATTGATCTTCGCCCATGCTGGCGAAATCCGGGCCGAGGCTGCGCCGTAAAATTGCCGTAGCGGCTTCGGTAATCTGTGCGCCCAAAGGCGTCGGCAACGTGATATGTTTACGCTTGTTCTTGGCATCCGGGCGCGAAACAAGCAGCCCTTTGGCAGTCAAAACTTTAATTTGTCGACTAACACTGGCCTCGGTTTGTCCGAGATTTTCGGCGACCACTTTTTGCTGCACACGGGGGTTCCATTCCAGAACCATCAAAATGCGATACTGGCTGAGACCGATACCGAGCTGCTCCTGCAGGACTTGATCGGACTGCTTGCCGATCACTGACGACAGGTGTTGCACGAGGTAGCTGAGGTTGTTTGTTGGACCCATACTTTGTAGTGTAAACCTACATACTTAACACATCAAGTGTTGAGCGAAATATACAGTGCGTACCACTCGTCTAGACTCAGGGTTTGAGCGCGCCGGCCTGGGTCGACCTCTACTGATTGGCAGACGGTTTTTACCGTTTCTTTGTCGAGATGCAGGCCGCTGGATAAGCTATTGAGCAACGTTTTACGGCGCTGCGAAAAGCCAGCTTTTACCAGGCGGAAGAAATCTTTAGGATCAACATCTGGAAATAATAATTCTGGACGACGATTCAATACTAAGATTTGAGAGTCCACTTTTGGCGGTGGCGTAAAGAGTTCGGCGGGCACAATCATATCCAGAGTCGTTTCCCAGTAGAATTGCGCGGTTACGCTCAGCAAGGACATGTCGCCAGGCCGAGCTACCACCCGTTCGGCAACTTCTTTTTGGACCAGCAGCACCGCCATCGAAGGCGGATTTGTCGTTTCGCTAATGACTCTAATGAGGTTGCTGGTTAGATAGTACGGGATGTTAGCCACGATTTTGTAGCCCGGAGGAAAGGCAGTAAAATCGACGCTCAGGATATCTTGTTGAACAACCTGAAGATTGCCGGATGGTATACGATTGGGGAGCATGGACGCCAGCTGTTCATCGAATTCTATGGCGATGACTTGTTTGGCCCGCTCCACGAGTAGCTTGGTGAGTGTGCCGAGGCCTGGACCGATTTCAATTACTATGTCATCGGCGCCAACGTGGGCCGCATCGCACATGGCCTCCAGGCTTTCTTGGTCGTTCAGCCAATGCTGGCCGAGGGATTTTTTGGGTTGCACTGCCATAAATTACCAGTTGTGGCTCGATAACCAGTGATTATATGCGCCTGCCCAACCGCCGTAGCGACTGCTGGCATAGCCCGAACACCATTTAAGCTGTGTGATTGGATTCGTAGCCCAGTCGGCACCGGCAGAAGCCATCTTGCTGCCAGGTAATGCCTGGCACAAGCCGTAGGCACCGCTGGCGTTGCCGGCATCAGGACGCCAGCCGGATTCATGACTGATAATATAATCGGCGTAATTGTAATCGCCAGGGGCGATGCCGGCCAAGGCCATGTCGCCCTTGATACCGCTCAAGCTGGTACCGATTACTTCAATTTGGGTCACCGGCTGCTTGTTCACTACCGTTTGAATCACCGTACGGCTGGTCTCCACATTATTGACCAGTTGCACTTGATACGTCACCACTTGCTGACCTGCCGAACCCTGCTGGCGGACGGCCTTGGTGCCATAGGCTAAGGTTGGGTCGTTGACCTGTTGCACGGGCATAGCGATGTCTTCGGTAACAGCCTCAACCTTCGTGCCCGTACGGATAAAGGCCACGTGCTGCCCGGGCACGAGCGGTGTATTTGGAGCTGGCACGATTTGATCGTTTTTAAGGCGCTTGATGCCGTGCTCTTTCATGAAGCCGCTGATAGTCGTTGCCTGGGTATGCATGACAAGGTGCGTGCCGTACAGATCGACATCCACCGGCGCAGCACGGTCAATGGTTAGCTGCTCACCAATGGCACCGGTTTTGAGGAAATTTTCGGCTGGGTTATTGGTTATTGTATCTTCTGGGAACAGCGAGATTCCGGCTTGCTGGGTGATGGCTCGCGGCGTAGTGGCCGCACTAAAAGCAAAGGTACGGTTTGCGCCATCAACAATTTCTACCGGAACAGCGCGGTAGATATTAATACGGAATTGGTCTTGGTTAATCGGCGTACTGGCAGCCGGCTCTACCACATCGCCTTCGCCGAGCGTCAGGTGTAGATTGTGGAGCAACTGCCCCACTGTAGCATCTTTGGCTGGTACAATCTGCTGCTGATGGTCGTGCGAAATAATAACAATTTTGGCATCATGCGTGACCGGTAGGTGATTAGTTTGGCGCGCCAGCAAATACACACCGCTACATAGAGCCAGCAAGACGATAAACGTTATAAACGGCACGGCAAACGGATGGCGACTCAGAATTTTTATACGACGAATTTGCCTCCGACGAGGCATTCGGCGAAAGCGAGTAATCCCCGCACGTGCATTGGAAAGCTTATTACGCATACTTCAAGCAGATCAGTGGCCGTGCAAATGACTGCCATGTACCTCTGAAATCTGCACTTCTATTGTAACAAAAACACCGTGGCCGTGCCAGACGAGCTACGAAAGCTTTTCGAGTGGCGCAAAACTAATGTTCAGTTTACGGGCGCCCTTGCCTTTAAAATAGATCACCGCCGTATCGCCGTCGATTTCCATGACAGTGCCCATGCCAAAGACCTGGTGGCGCACGCCGTCACCCTCATTGAGATCGGGCACATAGCGCGGTTCGTCGGATGCCTGGCTGAGCGTTTCTGTTGGACCAAACTGGTATGGCTCTGATTCGGTCGTAGTCACAAACTCGCCATCGATTTCACTCAAGAATCGCGACGGCGGATTGTGCTGTACGCCGCCATATAGCATGCGGCTGGCAGCATAGATCATGTACAGCTCCTGGCGGGCACGTGTCATGCCTACGTAGCAGAGGCGACGCTCCTCTTCCATTTCGCTCTGGTCATACAGCGCACGGGAGTGCGGAAAGATTGATTCCTCGAGGCCAGTCATAAAGACCACCGGGAACTCCAGGCCTTTGGCGGCGTGGAGCGTCATGAGCGTTACGGCGTCGCCATCAAAATCGGCGCTGTCGAGGTCGCTAACGAGCGCAACTTCTTCTAAGAATCCAGCCAGACCGGCGTCTTGATATTCTTGAGCAACACTTAAAAGCTCTTTGACGTTTTCTTGGCGGGCTTCGCCCTGAGGCGAACCGTCGTTAAGATAATGCAAGTAGTCAATACGCCGTAGCAAGGAATCTATGAGGCCGCCAACGGTGGCTTCTTCGCTGACCGTTCGTAAGCTGGCCAGGATGTCACCCAGCTCGCTTAGGGCGTTTCGGGCTTTAGGGGTGATCTCGCTACACTGAACTGCTTGTTGCAGAGCCTGCAGCAAATTGAGTCCTTGCGCTTGCTGCCAGGCAATAAAGTTTTGCAGGCTTTTGGCACCTACACCGCGGGCCGGTACATTAACGATGCGCTCAAAACTCACCCGATCTTCTGGCTGAAAAATAAGCCGTAAGTAAGCCATGATATCTTTGATTTCTTTACGATCGTAGA
>DASVMD010000025.1:0-3054 GCA_036384495.1 Saccharimonadales bacterium (SeqCode) | reverse complement strand
AAAAGCTGCTTGTGACGTGTATGCTACATCCGATATAACACATACGTTATATCATCGAAATTTTTGTAGTGTGCTTGGCAAGGACACAACAGCAGTGGTGCCGTGACCGTGACGACTGCGGAGGGTGATGGTGCCGCCGTGGACGTCGGTGATCATTTTGGCGATCGACAGGCCCAGCCCGTAGCCTTCGGTGCCGTTTTTGGTGCGCGAGGAATCAGCTCGGTAAAAGCGGTCAAAGACGTGCTCCAGATCTTGTTTGGCAATACCGCTGCCCTTGTCTGTGACACTGATCTGTAAACGGTCTCCTTCGTGCTTGGTGCTGAGTGTAACGGCACTGCCCTCAGGGCTGTACTTGATGGCGTTATCGAGCAAAATAATTAGTAGTTGAACCAGGCTGTCTTGGTCGCCGCTGACTTTGGCGTCGCTCAGCGCGGAACTGTCGAGCCTAATATTTTTGGCTGCCGCGAGAGGTGTTATTTGTCCGATCGCCGCCTGCGCCAGCTCTGCAACCTGTAATTCGGTAAATTGTTGCTGTAGTTCTTCGCTTTCCAGGCGCGTGAGGCGTAGCAGGCTGTTGATCAGGGCTTCGATTTTTACGGCTTCTTCTAAGTTGCTTTCTAAGGTGCCGCGCAACAGCTCTTTGGTGCTCGATGGATTCATCAGTGCCACCTCACTTTCCATTTTAAGGGCTGTGAGCGGCGTGCGCAGCTCGTGCGAAACATCGGCGGTAAAGCGTTTTTGCTGCTCATGAGCTTCTTCGATAGGCTGCAGCGTGCGGCGGGCCAGCGCGTAACTGGCAAAGCCGGCGCCGACCAAAACTACCGCATTAAAGCCAATCAGGCGCCACAAGATACGATGGGCGCTACTATTAAAATCGCGCCCAGGCATTAGGCTTGGGTCGCCCTGAAATACCGGATATTGCCGCGAAATCCGGTCGCTTTCGCGGTGTAGTCCGCGGTCCAGCTCGCCAGTTGTCACCTGATACAGCACCACGCTGAACACTAAACAGATGGCCATCACGATGGCCAGGTACCACAGCGTTAATGTAAAGGTTGCAGATCGAAACATGTTAGGTGGCGCTTAATTTATAGCCAAAACCGCGCATGGTTTGCAGTAGCGGCTTGGAATCGGGAAACGGGCGGTCGATTTTATTACGCAAGTAACCGATGTAGACCTCGATGGTGTTGGGCAAAATGTCGGCGTCTTCGTTCCAGACGTGGCTGATAATCATATCTTTGGTGATGACTTGGCCCGGATGGTGCATAAAATACTCCAGCAAGGTGAATTCTTTGTGAGAGAGCTTTAGGGGCTTGTCACCGCGAAAAACTTCGTAAGTTGTGGGATTGAGCCTCAAGTCTTCTACGCTCAGATCGGTGCCGACCTGGCTCGACGGGCGGCGCAGCAAAGCCCGCACCCGGGCCGTGAGTTCTTCAAAAGAAAACGGTTTCACGAGGTAATCGTCGGCACCGCTGTTCAGGCCTTCGACTTTGTCGCCAATGGTGCCGCGGGCGGTCAGCATGATAATGGGAGTCGAAATCTCTTCTTGGCGCAGCGTTTGGCACAGCGTCACGCCGTCCATGGAACCGGGCAGCATGCGGTCCAAAACTATGACGTCATAATCGGGATCGCGGGCGTACGACAGGCCGGTATCGGCGTCGTGCACCATGTCCACGGCAAAACCCTTCAGCTCCAACCCTTGCTTGACTGCCTGGGCAATTTTGGGCTCATCTTCGATAACTAATATTCGCATACCACCTATTATAAAGCGCCTTATGAAAATTAGCTGAGAATCTAGCGGTCGAGCTGTCGCTTGGCATGGGTACTAAAAATGAACAGTCCCAGGGCAAACAGCACGATAATGTACATGGCGCGGTCCAAAATGTTAGCCGTGACGATCACGTTATTGCTAATGTGATGCAGGTCGCGCGAAAACACCAAAAATGATTCCCGGAAACCGATGGCGCCAGGGGTAATGGACACAAACATGGCCAAATTAGCCGCACCGGTGTAAATCACGGCCTGCGAGACGCTGACATCTGGCATGACGCTGTGCAGCTCTGTGTAATAAATAGTAGCGATCAGGACTACTTGTAACAGTGTGGCCAGCGCCAAAAAGTACCAACCATGCAGATCCAATCCAGTCAGTCTTTTTTTGACCGGCGCCACTTGACGTCCTACCACTGTTACGAGAACTGCCAGTACCCCTAAGGGCACCAACCACCACTTGAGCACCCCAGACAGTAAAAAGACCACACTAAAAGCACCGTAAAAGAAGTAGTATACCAGCGTGGCGCCTGCGTATTTTTTGAGGTTCAGATCATATTTTTTCTTAAGATATACCGCGCGGAAAGCCGGGCCGCTCTGCAAGGGCCCAAAGAAGTTAACTACCGCTGAGTAAGCTGTAACCAGCAGGCTTTCGCCAGCTTCAACCTTGAGTTTACAAAGGCGCAGCGTAGCTATAAGAACCAGCCCAAGCGCGGCAATAGTGCCGAGATACAGTACAAAAATCAGCGCTAATGTACTGAATGGCGTGTTGCGCAGCTGGGTGCGGACATTTTCGTGAGTGGCAAAATAGTGTGCGAAGGCAAATATCGTTAAAACTAATACCGTAACAGTGGCGATCGGGCGCACATATTTTCGCAGCATATGGCTCATAATACCGTAGAATCGGTGGTTTGGCGAAAATAAGGGTAAATAAGTTCGGGAGATATATTGGCAAAGAAGGAGCGGCGGCGGAGGGGCGAAATCGAATGATTCCTGACTTCGCCCCTCCTGGCCGATGCGCTCTACCTCTGACCACCCCTAAGAGGCGGAGTTCCGCGGCGCGGATCGAAGACCTGCACGGAGACGCTCTGGAGCGTCATCATGTAGTTCTTACCGTCGGCGCCCTTGACGAGCTGAGCGAACGGAACATAGCCGATGCCGTCCCACTGGTATCTCTGGTACAGGCTGTTGGAGTAGTTACCACTGCTGTAGCTGATGTAGCCGTACAGGAAAGTCTCCCGCTTGGCGATGTTGAGCCAGATGCCCCCGGATGGGTCAACTTTCAGAGCG
>DASVMD010000024.1:0-9942 GCA_036384495.1 Saccharimonadales bacterium (SeqCode) | reverse complement strand
GCACACCACCTTTGGTCTCACCAATGCCCAAAGTGGCCGCTTGAATAGCACCGATCCAAACTTACAGAATATCCCCACCAGAACCGATCTTGGTCGCCGTATCCGCACCGCGTTTGTGGCAGGCAAGGGCAATAAATTAGTTAGTGCTGACTACTCGCAGTTTGAGCTGCGCCTGGCTGCAGTTTTGGCCAAAGACACCGAACTCATCGAAATGTTCAACAGAGGCGCCGACATCCACACTACCACCGCCGCCCAAGTGTACGAACGCGAAGTCGAAGACGTCACCAAACAGATGCGCCGCGCTGCCAAGGTGATCAATTTTGGCATTTTGTACGGCATGAGCGCCCACGGACTGGTGGCCGCTACTGGCATGAGCTACGAGCAAGCAGTGACGTTCATTAACAGATACAAAGCTGTCCGAAAACCGCTGTTTGACTACACCGACAGTATCCGCGAATTCGCTAAAAAGAACGGCTACGTAGAAACGCTATTCGGCCGCCGCCGCCCAATGCCCGACATCCACTCCAGCAATTTCATGGTCCGCCAAGGCGCCGAACGCGCCGCTATTAATATGCCAATTCAGGGCACCGAAGCCGACCTCATGAAAATGGCCATGGTCAAAGTCCAAAAACTACTCGATAGCCAGCACAACAACTGCAAACAATTGCTCCAAATCCACGACTCCATCCTGGTCGAATGCCCCGAAGAGGTCGCCGACCGCATCGGCTCCATCCTCAAAGAAACCATGGAAAACGTCCACAAGCTGCCGGTGCGACTCGATGTGGATGTTACGGTTGGTGATAATTGGGGTGAACTATGAGTTTTGAAGTAGGATACTGGTGCTTTGAAGAAGCTACCTTTGAACGTGTGATTGATAGCTATGCTGAGTTACGTGCTCAGGATTTTATTAATGCCATACGGAGGCCGCACAGCTTTGCAGAAGAGTTTGATATGCTCGCCACCACAAGGGCGTTAGGAATTCAGCTGGAATTTTCTGAACTTAATGGCCACAGAGGTCTTTATGTGCCACCTGGAGCCAGTGTATCGTACGAGAACAGCAGAACAAGCAAGTACTCTACTATTCGCTTTCATCGTATTTTATGCGAAACAACAGACCCCAGGCGTGAGCAGCAACTAACGACTGGCCATGAGCTTGGACATTATTTTTTATATATCATCAACGGCAGCCCCTATCTCAAAGACTCTGACCTAACTGAGGATTTTTGTGAGTATTTTGGCCACCAGCTAGTCGACCAGGCTCGTGAAGTGCCCGTTGCTGCACCTAATCAATTACAATTGATCTCATGAAAATATATAACAAACTCGTTCGCGACAAAATCCCCGAAATCATTGCCGCCCAGGGCAAAGCACTAAAAACGCGTGTGCTCACCGACGAAGAGCATCTCGAGGCGCTTGTTAAGAAGTTGGAGGAGGAATATCAGGAGTTCAAGGCTGACTTAAATGTTGAAGAACTCGCTGACTTGCAAGAGGTTTTATTCGGCCTCGCAGATGCTTTAAACATCAGTCGCGAAGAGCTTGAAAAGGTTAGAGCCGAGAAGGCTGCTAAGCGCGGCGCCTTTACGCAAAAAATATTTTTAGAACACGCGGAGGAATAAGATGGATAGCCAAGTTGCCGTTAAAGCGGTTATACGAAATAAAGACAATAAATTCTTAATCGTTCGAGAGGGTGAGCGCTGGCAAGCTGTGGGCGGTCGTCTCGAAAAAGGCGAGAAGCTCGAAGATGGCCTACGCCGCGAGACACAAGAAGAAACCGGCATCACCGATCTGACTGTTGGCAAAGTGATTCATGTTGACGAGTGGTTTGCCAAGCCTGAGGGCGAGCTCAAGCACATTGTGGCACTTTTCTTCGACTGCTCAACCAGCTCCAGCACCGTGATATTGAGTGACGAACATCAAGAATACGCTTGGATCACACCAGACGATATGGATACATATGAAACCCTCGAAAAAGAGATCAAGCAGGCGATACTCATCGCTAGCCAGCAGTCGTAAACGGATTATAAAGCTGCGGATCTTCGGTGATACTCTTTGGTTCCAAAAACAAAACTTCGGCAATTGGCGATTCTAACTGATGGGCCGCAAATAAGATATAGTCAACCGCTAATTCGGTCCAAATGCGTTGCCCGGTTTTATAAAGTTTAACAGAGGTGGAATCTTCTTTTCCGCGATCTTGCAAGCCACGCTCATGAGTGAGCTGCACAATGTCGCGCCAGTCGTCATTTGTCTGCAAAGTTCTGTCCATGAGGCCGGCCCACGGGGTGTTTTTGTAGACACCACCAGGCAGGTTTGCTTGCCAGCGGGCGTTTGCGATTGTACCGATGTCAATGTCGACCGGACCCTGGTTTTGTCGCCGATTTTGATAATCCGCAGGTGATACAGCCTGAGCAAAACATTGTTCGCGGTACGCGCCACTAATAAACATTTGAGCGCACCACAATTGGCGTGCCAGCCAGTATTCATTTGTTAGTAGTACTGGATCTTGCTCAGCTGCCACTGTCCATTCCACGAGGCGATTGTAGTGGGAGCGGTGCTTGCCGGTTTTTTGGTTTTCGCTGCTATCGTAAGGTAGATACAGGTCAGTTGTATAACGATCCCAGTCGTCCAAGATGGCGTTGCGGCCCTGGCTCGAGTTCTCGATCTCGGCCTGTAGCCAGCTTTGCATAGCTGCCATAATAGCGGTGATTGGCTCAAACTCCGGCCTGTCGATGCGACGCTCAGACATAATTACTAACTTTACCATTAATAGCTATAAATGTAAAGTTTGATGCCGATGATACAATAGTTCAAAAGAGGAGTTGCTATGGCAAAGGAACAGGCATTTTACATCGGTATCAAAGCTCTCATTCAAAATAAAGAAAGTCAATATCTACTGTTGCAGGCCAACGTTGCTCGCAATCACCCCG
This sequence comes from Saccharimonadales bacterium (SeqCode), assembly GCA_036384495.1. Taxonomy (GTDB): domain Bacteria; phylum Patescibacteriota; class Saccharimonadia; order Saccharimonadales; family UBA4665; genus JAQGHB01. The sequence continues at coordinate 7,018 of DASVMD010000024.1, read as the reverse complement.
AAGGCACGCCCATATATTGGGATATTCCAGGCGGCCGGATCGACGAAGGTGAGGGATTGCTCGATACGCTGGCACGCGAAATTCACGAAGAAACCGGCTTATCTAGCTGGAAGGGCGAGCCAGAGCAGCTCACGACTGTTATTTCGAATCATAAAATAGAGCGTCCCGAAGGCGTGTATGGTTTGGCGCTCGTGGTGTATAGAGTTACTATTCCAGATGATGCGCAGATTGCTATTAGTGAAGAGCATAGCACCTACGAGTGGGTAGACCGAGATGTAGCCGCCGAGCGTCTCAGCAACAAATACCCCAAAGAATTTACTGCCGTGCTGTAGGTCGGCGCCGTGCCCGGCCATTACCAGCCCGCTGCTTCGACACAATCCGTCCGCCGCCGGAGCGCATCAGCCGCCAGGCGAGGGTGATAATCCAGACGGCCAAAACTAAGTCGATAACAGAGGTGCTAAGTCCGAGCAAGTCGGTGTGGTGCTTGGCGTTAAACAGGGCAACCAGCGCGATTAGGCCCTCGGCACAGATCAGCAGCTGGGCGATACGCTTGCTGCGGCGCTCCTGGGCGGTGTAGCCGAGTACCCAAATAAAGGCGAACCAGGCGCAGGTCAGCAAAAAGAAAATCAGCGACACGATGGTGTTGCTGATGCAATCGCCGTGATCGGTATGGCAGGTGGAAACAATCGAATTTAAGCCGTTGGCGATGCCGAGGAGACTGAGCACGATAAACTGCACCAAGGTGATAACGGCAGTTTCGTACTTAAAACGCATAAACGTATTATACCCTTTGCGCGCCCGCGCTCAAGCACTTGTCACATGGTTGTAGGGGGGTAATAAAAGTGATGTATAACGCATGTATAGATCATGTCACTTGTACATGCATTTTATTCCCCCCAGAAAAACACTTTGCAAACTCAACGCAAAAAACACCACAAATGTTGCAAAATAACCGTAATCGTGTTATTATGTAGGTAATCACCAAGAGGTGAGGCAAAAGTATGCGATATTTTATTGGATTTTTGGTTAGCCTCGGGCTTATTATTCTTGTGCTCATCATGATATTGCGTGGTGGCGGCGACAATGCAAAAACACCCCAGACCGCAAAAACGCTGGTGAGCTACGCCACCACTGATGCCGATGTCAGCCTCCTCATGGATGGTCCAGTTAACAGCGATAAAATCCACCAGCAGGTGCGCATCACTGTTGATGCCGACCAAGTTACCTACCAACACCTCACTGGCTTCGACGGCACCGTTGCCGATCAGCAGGTGTACCCCAACACCCAGGCCGCCTACGCACCGTTCTTGCGTGCCCTGGCGCTCGCCGGCTTCACCGAGGGCGACAAAGATCCCGCTCACGCCGATTACCGCGGCTACTGCCCACTCGGCCAGCGCTATGTCTTTGAACTAAACGAGGGCAGCAACAACCTCCAGCGCTTCTGGTCTACCAATTGCACCAAGGGCGTACCGCACACCTATCTCGGTGACTCACCGCTCACACTTACTCTGTTCCAAAAACAGGTACCAGACTACGATACGCTGACCGCAAATATCGCCTGGTAGCCCGCGGCGCGCTATACTGTACAGATGACACAGGCCATTATTTTTGATTGCTTCGGCGTGCTGACCACCGAGGGCTGGATTGCTTTCAAAAATCAGCACTTTGGCAATGATCCGCAAAAAATGCGCCGCGCTACCGAGCTGAGCCGCATGCTCGACAGGGGCCTGATCAGCTACGAAGACTCCGTAAAAGAGACTGCCGAGATGGCCGGCGTTAGCGTCGAGGAGCTCGACAACACTTTGCGCAAGCTTACCTCCAACAAGCCCTTGCTCGAATATATTCGCGATGAACTCAAGCCAAAGTACAAAATCGGCCTGCTCAGCAATGTCGGCAATGACTGGCTGTATACGCTATTTACTGACCAGGAAAAAGCCTTGTTCGACGAAGCAGCCTTGTCGTTTCAAACAGGGGTCCTCAAGCCCGAGCGCCAGGCTTTTGAGATTATCGCCCAAAAACTGGCGCTACCCCCAGAAGACTGCGTACTCGTGGACGATTTAGAGCGCAATATCACCGGCGCCCAAGAAGCCGGCATGCAAGCCATTTTGTATAAAAACTTTGATCAGCTGAAAACCGATCTGGAAGCCCTACTAGCCAATCCGAAAGGTTAGTTTCTTGTCGAGCTGACAGCGCCGCGCAATTTCCGGCGCCCGCAGCCGCAAGGTGTTGGCCAGCGCCGCATTCGGCACGCTCACCACAATATCGCGGTCGCGCACCTGCACGCCCACCTCGAGCTTAAACTCGTCCTGCACGTACTTTTTAATACCGCTAATCTCCGGCGGCTCATCAAAATCCTTGCGGCTGAGTATGTTAAACAGGGAATCCATCCTTCCAGTATACTAGGAAGATGCCGGAGTTACCCGAAGTTGAGACCGTCCGCCTGGGATTGCAGCGCTTGCTGCCTGGCCGCGAAGTCAAGGCGGTCGATTTTGACTGGCCCAAGTCTTTTCCTAACGCTGCCGCCGATGTCGAGCAATTTTTGATCGGCGCCCGAGTAGTGGTCGTAAAACGCCGCGCCAAGGTGTTACTCGTTGAACTTTCCAGCAAGTATTCACTGCTGGTGCATCTTAAAATGACCGGTCAGCTGGTGTTTCGCAGCCCTGATGCAGCTTTTGGGGCGGGGCACCCAAATCACTCGCTGATCGGCAGCTTGCCCGACAAATCCACCCGCGTGACGCTCACGTTTACCGACGGCTCGCAGCTATTTTTTAACGATCAGCGCAAATTCGGCTGGATGCGCCTAATCCCCACGGCCGAAATCCCACAGCTCGATTTCTTCAAAAAAGTCGGGCCTGAGCCGCTGGCCGCCGACTTCACCTGGCAAGCCATGCGCGACCGCCTGCTGCGGCGCAAAAACTCCAACATCAAAGCCGTGCTACTCGACCAAACGGTGATCGCCGGCGTCGGCAACATCTACGCCGACGAAGCTTTATGGGGCGCCAAAATACACCCCTCCACCCCTGTAAAAGATATTTCACAGGCTCAATTTCACAAACTCTACGATGAGCTAATTTATGTACTCAAACTGTCGATTGAAAAGGGCGGCTCCACCGACAAAAACTACGTCGATGCCGAGGGTAGGCACGGCAGCTACATGAGCTTCGCCCGCGTTTTCCGGCGCGAAGGCCAGCCGTGCCCGCGCTGCGGCCACACCATCATCAAAATCCGCGTCGCCGGCCGCGGTACCCACATCTGCCCCCACGACCAAAAACTCGGCTCAGTTAGCTAATTTTCGGAGAAGTTTACGAACTTCCTGATAGGAGTTAAGCCGGAACCGGGCAGCAGTCAGCCCGCGCCCAATTTTGATACTGTACGCAGTGTCCGGCAGCGCTTCGAAGAGTTCTTCATCGGTAAAATCGTCGCCGAGAGCGAAAATTAGGTCGTAGTCACGTTTGAGCCAGCTGTCCACGGCCACGCCTTTGCTGATGCGCGGATCTTTAATTTCCAGGATTTTATTGCCCTGAAACAGCTGCAGCCCGTAATTTTTGAGTATTGGTTTGAGGGCGCGCTTAATAATCACTGCGTATTTTTGAGCGTAGTAGGGCGGCGAGGCGCGGTAGTGCCACACCAGGGAGTGCGATTTTTCCTCCACCCGAGCGCCGGGCGTGAGCGCGGCATATTTCTCCAGCACCGGTGTTAAAACGCGCTTCCAGCGGGCTTCGCTGCGATCCAACGTGCGCCAGGTTTTGTTGCCGACTTTTTTGATGCCGGCGCCGTGTTCGGCAATTAGGCTTAGCGGCAAATGGCCGAACCAACCCTCCAAATCGGCGGCGCTGCGGCCGCTGACCACCACCACGTCATTTTTCGGATCTGTCGATAATTTATCCAACAGCTCTGTAAGCGTGGCCGGCGGCGGGGTGTTCTTGTAATCTTCGTGGAAGGGCACCAGGCTGCCGTCGTAATCAAGTAATAATAGGCGTTTGCGAGCATAACGGTAGTCGGTTAACAGATTGTTCTCGAGCTTGCGGCTCAACGCGCGGGTGCGGATTTTTTTCACCGTGGCCGGCATGGGTAAGGGCTGCTGCAGCGTGTCCACAAATTCTTTGGCCCAGGTTTGCACGGTGTTATTCGACAGATACCACTGCATGCTGCGGAGGCGCGAGCGAAGCTCGCGCCTGGACATGGCCAGCGCCTCTTCCAGCCCGGCAACCAAGGTTTCGGGTTGGCGGGGATTCACAATAATAGCGTCTTTGAGCTCATCGGCGGCGCCGGCAGTTTGGCTCAAAATCAGCACCCCACGGTGGTGATTGCTGGCAATAAACTCCTTAGCCGCCAGGTTCATGCCGTCGCGCAGCGGCGCAATAAAGGCGATATCGGCCACCGCGAACAGCGCGGTCACCACCTCAAAGGGCTGGGCCTCGTTCATGTAGTCCACCGGCTGCCATTTGTCGGTTCCGTAGGTGTTGTTGATCTCGCGCGCCAAAGCGTCCAGTCTTTGCGATAATTTTTGATACACCGGAATATCGGTGCGCGACGGCGCCGCCACCATGCTAAACACTACCTTGCCGTGTAAATCTATATTGCGCGCCAAAAACTCGCGGTAAGCCTCCAGCCGCTCCACCAGCCCTTTACTGGGGTCAAGCCGGTCAACGGCCACGATGATTTTACGGCCCTTGTAGCGCTTTTTATACTTCTTAACCGCCGCTTTCACGACCTTGGTTTTGCCGGCTTTTGCGTATTTTTGGTAGTCGATGCCCATGGGGAACTCGGCAATCCGCGCTCCGCTGTGATCTAGCCCAACCGCGCCGCAGGTGGCAATAAAATCCTGCACGTAGCCCTGGGTATGGAAGCCAATTAAATCGGCGCCGAGCACACCCTTAAGAAGTTGCTTGTGCTCTTTAACGCGTGTAAACGTTTTGGCGGCCGGGAAAGGGATATGCAAAAAGAAGCCAATATTGCTAGCCGGCCGCTCGGCGCGCAGCATCTCTGGCAATAGCAACAATTGGTAGTCGTGCACCCAGATGTAGCTGCTCGGTTTGGCGATCTCAAACACTGCCTCCGCAAAAGCCTCGTTCACAGCGCGGTAGGCTCGCCACCAGCGAGCATGTTTGGCGGTATCTTTATCGCTAAATGGCAAATTATGGAACAGCGGCCACAAGATGCCGTTGCTGTAGCCGTTATAAAAATCGTCGATCTGTTTTTGCGTTAAAAAGACGGGGCTGCAGTTGTGTTTGGCCAGCTCCCTAACGATTATGTGCCGATCTTCTTCGGTCAGCTCGTCATCGGCGATGCCTGGCCAGCCAATCCATTTGTTCTTGCGATCGTCTACATACGAAGAAAGGCCAGTCGCCAGCCCGCCCAAACTCGGCGAAAACCGAAGCTCGCCATCTTCTTTTTTGACGCTCACAGGAAGTCGGTTGGATACAATCAGTACTTGTGCCATTGGTCTGTCAGTAGCATATCAAATTCAAACACCTAGTAATGTATAAAATATAACCTTGGAGCTTTGCACGCCCAAAAACGCTCGGGTTTAACGATTATTTAATTTCTGTAGCGTATAGTACTGCTATAAACTTAATACAGCAGATCAAGACACAAGGAGGATAACATGGACATTAATTTGCCAAAAGGCTCAATACACCGACCTCACCTAAACAACCCCAGTCCTTCCAAGGGTCTTATTAAAGCCACCAAGTAAAGTGTCAGACATAAAACGGTTGTTGGTGGTAGACACCAATGTTATTTCGCATGCTCTCACGCCTAATCAGACACAGGTATATACTGAGCTGTTTAAGAGTCTGGAGCAAAAATATACATTTCTTGTTTCGGGATTCACCAAATTTGAACTTACCAGATCATCCAACAAAGATCACAGAAATAAAATCGTGCGATATATCAAAGATAACATGTATCATGTCGAGCTGTCGGATATTCTTATGACATTTGCTAGCAGGCTGTATTTTCTCTATAAAAAGCATGATAGTACAAAAGGCAGGATAATAGGTGATGGAGATATTATCAACGCCGCTCTGGCTATAGCCAAAAACTGTCCTGTACTCACAACAGACACTCACGATTATCCGTTGCCATTTTTCAAAGAAACTGACAGGCAGCGCATAGAATATACTTCCACAAAGAAAAGACCGACTATGGACATGGTTTATGTGCTTGAGCCCGACATGGGCAACGTGAAGCATTGCTTCCTACGACATGATGTATAGATTGGCTCTTAGTCATTGGACTTGCGGTACAATAGAGATCCGATGGTGATTACCTTGACCGGAGAAAACTCGTACGGCCTGCAGCGCGAACTGCACGGTCTGGTTGATGCTTTTGTGGCGGAACAGGGCGATTTGGCGCTGGAGCGGCTTGATGGTTCCGAAGTTGATGTGGCGCGCATTGGCGAAGCTTTGACCTCGCTGCCGTTCTTGGCCTCACGCAAAATGGTGGTTTTGCGGACGCCGAGTACAAATAAGCAGTTCACCGAGCAAGCCGAACAACTTTTGGGTGAAGTGCCCGAAACCACCGATGTTATTGTGGTCGAACCCAAGCTCGATAAACGCCTCAGTTATTACAAATTTCTCAAATCTAAGACCGATTTCCGCGAATTTCCGGAGCTGGATGCTGGTGGCCTGGCGCGCTACCTGGCGGATGCCGCTAAAGCCCGCGGTGGCACGCTTAGCTCCGCTGATGCTCGTTACCTGGTCGAGCGTGTCGGCGCCAGCCAGCAAATCCTCTCCAATGAGCTTGAAAAACTATTACTGTATAGTCCCAAGATAATCCGTCACACCATCGATGAGCTCACCGAAGCCGCCCCGCAGAGTACCATTTTTGAGCTGCTCGAAGCTGCCTTCGCCGGCAACGCCCGCCGCACCATGCAACTCTACCGCGAACAACGCGCCCTCAAGGTCGAGCCGCCGCAAATCGTGGCCATGCTGACCTGGCAACTACACGTGTTGGCCATCTTGAAGGCGGCAGGCGACCGTCCGCTCGAAACCATCGCCAAAGAGGCCAAAAT
>DASVMD010000023.1:0-12101 GCA_036384495.1 Saccharimonadales bacterium (SeqCode) | reverse complement strand
GTTTTGGCGTTGTTTGGTTGATCACTTCACTTTCGCTGATTCCGCTCGGATTAAGCTGCGTAATCGTTAAGCTTTGGCTGTGGTTGGTGCCCATAGCGGTGACTGTCAAGCCGTTCTTGGTCAGCTTTGCTCCTGGGAATAGATGGAACAGCTGTTGGTAGGTGTGTTGCTGATCGGATAACATTTTATCTACTACCAAAACATGATTTTTATCGAGCATGGTGACATTGCGTTCATGAGTTACGCCATCATAGAGCTGGTGTTGGGCCGATTGATAGGTGTAACCATCTTTTTGTACTAATTTGGTAGCTTTAGCAGTACCTTGGAATTGATCTTTGCCGTCAACCACCACGGTATTGTGTGACGAAGTACCGTGGAAATAATCGCGCATAACACCGGGGCTGTAGGTGTAGAGTCCGGCGTCTGGCAGTAGTTCCTTGCCGGCACCGTATAATGTCAGGCTTAAAGCATCCAGATCGCTGTGGCTAGTTCGATAGGGGCCGACATCGAATGTTAATTGGGTTTGGTTTGTATAATTATTGCCTTCGCCCCAACCAGAACGCATGATTGTCTGGCCGGTCGTTGCATAAAACTTATTGAGTGACGTAGGTTCCTTGCCTCTCTTGCCGTGTGACAAAACATAGGCAAAGGCCGGATCAGATCTGGCCATTTGAGCATACTCAGCGTGCGCATTAATGGTGGAGTCGAGCGATGCTCCCAAAAGCGGTATATGAGAGTTTGGTTCTAAAATGTAGGTCGCATAATCTATCATTTTGTTAAGCTTGGCTTCGAAATCGCTACCCAGCTTTTCGTGTTGTTGCTGCGAATAATGGTACAAATCCCAATATTTCTGCAAGGCATAAAAGTGGTAATATGGCGAATTCTCAATTAGTACCCCGTCGCTATCAATTAAGCTATCCAGGCTTGAATTGATACGTTCAATAGCGACTGGCCGCCAGTTTTTTGCGTGGGGTAGGTCAGGCATACTAACTGCCAATAAGTTGAGGGCTGCGGCTTCATTGGTCCCATGATTGTGCTCTGGCTCATAGTGGTTACGATCTTCTAAAAAGTCGCCATGTACCTCGAGCGCCTTTAGTATTTTAGTGCTATCAGCTACAGGCAGTGCATTCTCGGCACGCAGCTTCCACCAAATATTGTTGAGAATCATGGCTCTAAAAGCCACGGCGTGGTAGTCGTCCCATGCGTGCGGTTTATTCATGCCAGTATCGATAAAACTATCGGTCAGCGCCAGTAGTTTTTTCTGGTAAACGGGGTTGTTTGTGGTGCGGCTGGCGTATAGTAGGTCGGTGAGCGGGCGCAATCCGTAATAGTTAAATCGCCAGTATCTGTCGTTGTAGGGGTCTTCGGTCCAGTTGGGCGCGTGGCCGATGGCGTACGGGGCGTAGCGTTCGATATCGACTTTGTTATTGAGTAAATCGTTGGCCCTTTGGATGCTGCCGTTATCGAGCGATGGATAAATATTTTCGCGGCCGTTACCGTTGAGCGGATAACTGTCGTAGATGTTCTGCCACACCGAATCGGCAACTTTGTCTCGGCATAAAAAGCCGCCTGACACCGAAACTTTTACTTTGTCTTTCGGGCATGAATTAAAAATTGCCTGCTTGCGGATGCTGGTGTAGCGGGCGGATACGGAGTGGGTTATGCCATGAAAAATATGGCTCGGGCGCAGTGACTCGTTGTGCATGTAATTGGTGCTTTTGAGCACGAAAATCAAGACAATAAATAAAAATACGCCGACTTCCCAGTAAAAAATCCGAGGTTTTCGCGGCTGCCGCTTGGCACTTGCCTCTGCGGGCTTGGATTTTTTTACGCTCGATGCCATGTCATCTTCCTAATAGTCGCCATTGAGTAAAATATGAGCCAGGACAGTACCAGCGTGGAGAGCATGCTCATGAGCGGTCGGTACATCCAGCTATGGGTTTCGGGGTCTTCGAGCTTGAGCGCCAGGCCGAACATAAAGCCAATAAATGAAATACCTGCTAAGTACAAGAACATGGAGTACAGGTTGCCGTGGAGTGGCAGATAAATCATGTGGCGAAAGGCAATGAACGGTCCTACGAGTACAAAGACAATATGCAAGTAGTACACCATCGCTGGCAAGAATGGCTTACGCCAGTAGAACTTGCCAGTGAAAAAGATATTGCGAATGAAGCTCTTTTTCCAGCGGACCTGCTGCTTTATGACGCGGCCGAACGTATCAGGAACTTGCGTCCAGGCGCGGGCCGATTTGCAGTACAGGATTTTCCAGTTTTTGAGCGGGTAGTCGGGCAGCATGAACTCGTGGCCTTCACGTTTGTGCTTGAGTTTTTTACCAATAAATTTGTTGCCGAGCACGAAGCCGGTAAGCGTGCGATCGGTGGCGAAGCGAAACGGCTGGCCTAGGAATGAATCATGTTCCCAGGCGGGCATAAAGTTATAAATAGCGTCTTTGCGGAATACGGCGAGCGGTCCCGAAACGCAGGTAATCGAGCCAAAAACGCTTTCAAACGCTTTGCGTATAGAATACTGTCCTTCGTACCAAGAATCTTGTACTTTAGTGATCAGATTGGTTTCGGCGTTGAGCGCTCGAGTGTGGCCGCTGACCGCACCAACGAGGGGATCATTCCTAAATATTGGAACAATAGTCTCAATGGCGTCTGGCGCCCAGGTGGAGTCGCTGTCCGAGAAGGCGTAAATGGAGCCCTCGGCTACACTCACGGCGTGCGCCAGCGCGCTCTTTTTGCCGACGTTTTTCTCGAGATGAATGACGCGAATGTCGTAGCGCGTTGCCAATTCGTCTAACAGTTCGCCAGTGCGATCGGTACTGCAGTCGTCCACGAAAATTATTTCTTTATGCTGGTAGGTTTGGGCAGCCAGCGATGCCACGCAGCGCTCAATAATATCTTCTTCGTTGTAAGCTGCTACCAAGCAACTGACCAGCGGCTCTTCATCGTCATACTGCTTATTTCGAGCTTTGATGGCCGGGTCTTTATAGCGCGTAAAAGCGATAGTGAAGGTCAGCAGAATGGTTGAAGTTACCAGTAATCCGTAGAGTAAAAAAATGCCGTTGGCCGTGTTGGAGCGAAAAATGACTTTGGCGGCCAAGAATGTCAGGATACAGCCGACCACAAAGTGCGGCACCAGGCGGTGCTTTTCTTCCCAGCTTAGCAGCCAACGAAATCTTTTAGAACGATGCGCCACAAATACTCTATTTACCTATTCCCTTGTACTGGATGCCAGCAGCCTTGATAGCTTCCCGGTCCAGGCAGTTACGACCATCAAATACATAGCGAATGCCGTGTTCTTTGAGTTTCTCGGCGGTAAGTACCTCGATATAGTCGGTATGTGCGGTTCCTATAAAGACAACGTCAGAGGCATCAAGCGCCTTATCGAGTTCTTTAATTGGCTTGGCGCCTTTGATAGTTTTTGGCTGCACATCTGCGTACGGGTCATGAACGATAAGATCGTCGGTATGTCGAACGAGCTCGTAGCCTACTTCGATTGAGGGTGAGCGGCGCATGTCATCAATGTCTGGCTTGTAAGCTAATCCCAGTAGTGCAACATCGAGATTTTCTAATTGTTCGCCGTTTTTGGCGGCCATATCTTTTAGGCTATGGACGGCGTATTTTGGCATATCGTCGTTCAGCTCGGCAGCAGCTTCTAGAAAGCCGGTTTTTATACCATTTTGACGAGCTGCTTTAATAACGTAGTGAATATCTTCGGGTATGCAGTGGCCGCCAGGGCCAATGCCAGGATTAGCCAGGCTGAGACCAAACTGCTGAACCTTAGACTCTAAACCGCGTTGAATATTATCGACATTCATATCAAGTGCATCACAAATGATCGCTGCACTGTTGGCGGCGGCAATCAGTAAGTTTCGTTGGCTGTTTTCCCACGATTTAACGAACTCAGCTTCTTCGGTCGATCCCATGGGCACGATATCGGCGTCAATAATGCTTTCGTAGAGAGTCGTTGCTCGCTCGGTACAAGCCATGGTTATGCCACCGACCACGCGGTTTAGGTTTCCAACAAAAAAGCGGTCGTTACCTGGATCGATGCGTTCTGGACAATGAGCCAAGAAAAAGTCCTCGCCCACTTTAAGTCCTGAGGCACTTTGTAGAATTGGCAGTACCTGACTTCTGGTAACGCCAGGATTGATAGTGCTTTCGAGTGCTACGAGTTGCCCTGGACGCAAGCGTTGGCCGACAGACCGAGCAGCCTCGAATACGTACCCTAAATCAGGCACATTATTGGTAGTCGGCGTTGGTACGCAGATTGCGATATTATCGGCTTCATCCAAGCGTGCATAATCGGTGCGAGCGGTGAAGCTCGTTTTAGCGACGCCCTCAAGCGCAATTCTGAATCGCTCATCATTTACATAGGGTGTTTCGCGGTTATTTACCTTATCAACCAAATCTGAGTTTAGATCAATCCCCTGAACTTGATACCCTTTTTCGGCTGCCTGAACTGCAAGCGGCAATCCAACGTACCCTAAACCAACAACACCGAGCGATTCGTTCGCCATTAACACTCTCCCTCTTTATTCTCCACGCCTAAAAACTAATACCAGCTTATAAGTATAACTTAATTTAAGAATTAGTTAAGTATTTTAATATATATTTAATAAATTGCAATGAATGTGGTTATGTATGTAGTAGCTCGGGCGGCAATGATAATACGTCGTGAATAAGTACTAGCGAACGCGGGTCATCAGCCGCAAATTCGACAAATAGTACTGCGGATTAACCTTAGGGTGTTCGCTCAGATAGTGCATATGCTTATCGACAAACGAAATACTGCTGTCGGGGTGGTCGATTTCGTTGGCACTGTAGCTGGCTTCGGTGCAGTAATTCGCGTCTTTTTCTAGCGCCACGAGCGCGGCCTTAATTTGTACGGCTTCTTCGGAGTCGTAGAACTTGCGTTTGCTGATAGTGGAGTACATATTAGGCCCTCGCCGCTTTCGGTTGCTTTGGCTTTTTGACTTCTTTGCGACCCTTATCTTTTGACATATGCACTCCTTGTATACCTATAGTATGCGCTCAGTCGAGGCAATTACCTAATCTGTGAGCAGGATCACGCCAAATGGTTTGGGTATCATGCATACTGAAGTTGTAAAAAGGAGAACGCAATGAAAAAAGGTATGCAAACAGCTTCGGGCGGCTCGGGACCCCTCTACTTTTTTGGCATGATCGGTGCCCTGGTGTACTACATCGACGTGGCGCACGGCTTTTGGTCAGTAGTGTTGGCTTTTTTAAAAGCGATCGTCTGGCCAGCTTTTTTGACGCATGACGTGCTGAAGTTTATTGCTCACTAGCTTCGGCGGCTTGTGGCGTGGGCTGTTTGATTTTGCTGAACCGAGCAGTGAAATCCATGTCGTAGTCAATAATTGACTCGCAAATAGTATCCTTGCCTTCTTCTTTGAGACGGTCTATTTGCTCATCTTCATTATTTTCTAAATATTTTTCGCCAGTATCCGGATCGGTATATCTAAGTTGACTCCAAACGCTTGCAAGTCCTTCGATGTTTACTTGTAGGTTGGGCGCGAGTTGGAGTGTAAGTGCGACAGAACTATCAGTGTCGTTAACATCATCACTTTCTTCTATGGGCATGACATTCCAGCACCATTCACGCAGAAAAGTACCAATATCTCTGGAGTCGGCCATTTTTGTGATAGCTTCTGGTGATATCGAGCGTTCTTCAAATCGATTGCTGGAAGCGCTGCGTACATAGCGCCACCAATTGCTATGATCTACTCCAAACATGTTGCAAAGACTCTCAAGTTGGTGCGTAAAGTCGGCAAGGCCATGATCGTTGCCGCGAAAAGTTGCAAGCCAAATATTGGGATCGATTCCGCGCATGTCGGCCCGTGCTTCTAAATCGGCGTGCGTAAATCCACGCCATTTCGGCGTAGCTGCTTCACCACCCAAGTCGCCAGTTTGCGGCGCTTGCTCGCTCATGCAACGAATTATACCTAAGATGTTCGTGTAAAAACAGTTAAAGGGTTTGTAAATGGCGGCGCAGATAGTATCGATAGCCAAACATACTGCTAACGGCGGTAAGCCCAAAGATGCCTGCTACGCTGCCAGGACCGGTGTTGACCAGTTGGGTGGCGGGTGCTGCTGCGACTTGAGCTGCAGGTGCAGCAGGCGTGGTGGCGACTGCCGTGCTGACTGCAGGTGCCGGTGCCGGGGCAACGGTAATATTTGCCTGGCAGGTGGCCGGTGCTACGTCTGATGAGCTAGTAAAGGCTAGTGTGGCCGTAACTACGTAGCTGCCACCTTGCTGATAGGTGTGGCTAACGGTTGTTTGAGTGGTTGGAGGTGTAACGGAGGCATCCCCAAAATCATAGGTTATATTTTGCAGCGTTGCCCCGCCCTGGGTGCTAAAGCTGACGGCTGCTACCACAGTCAAGGAATTGCTTGTATCGTGACCGGCAGTAACGGAAAGATTTGTGCATTGCCCTGCTGGTGTAGTAACAGGGGTTTGAGGAGGTGGTACTGGCGGTGTTGCTTGCGACTGTGTCTGCTGAACAACAGTGGTATTATTGATGCTGCAATTGCCGCCCTGCGAAGTAACGCCACCGCTGTTGGTGTTTGTGGTGTCACCGCTACATACGCTAGTGCTAGGTGCAGGTGTTGGCTGAGGGGCTGGAGTCGGCGCAGGTGCCGGTGCCGGTTGCGTAGTTGGTTTTGGAGTCGGCGCTGGTGCCGGCTTGGCCTGTGCCTTGACCGGATTGCCGCAACTTTTGAGAATGGCGAACTGGAACACGCCATCTTTTATAACGACATACGCAGCTAGCGAGCTACTCTGAAAAGAAACACTCGGCGATCTGCTAAAGAATGTCGTGTCTTGGGCGGTATGCTGGGTGCTGCCCGGTTGTATATCTTGGCGACCGGCAGTTGTCGCGCCGGTGGCGATAATATTGCCGTCCACCAAGACATCGCCGTCGCGAGTCACGGTGCCATTTCGTGCTGTGCCGGCCAGTGATTGGATGTCATCGCTACTAATACCGAACCAGGTGTAAATATGCTGAATACTCCTGGCTGAGTTGGTGCCATCCCCATTGTTGTATTTTGAGACCAAGTCGTCCACCGACGAGACGCCACAAAAAATCACCGCATTGTTGTCGCAATCAGTGTCGGAGGCCGCCTGGGCTGGACGTGAGACACTCAGGCCACCAAAGACCAAAACTGCAACGAGCACCCCAAACGCTACTATATGAGCTCCCGACAGTTGTGACATTTTGGCCACCAAAAAGTTTTTCATACCACCAACCCCCGCACTTACGTCAGTCTAAAACGTATCATGCGCGCACTTGGTAGGTCTGTCTACGAAATTACTTACTGCCGGCGAGGATCTTGCTAGAAGTCGGCGATAACCAATTTTTTCATTTGCATCATACGAGCGTAGGCGCCTGGGCGCTGCATAAGTTCGCCCATGTTTTGAGGCACGACTTGCCAGCTGAGGCCGAATTGGTCTTTGCACCAGCCGCATTGCTCGGATTCGGGCACTGCTGATAGCTTTCCCCAAAAATAATCGATTTCTTCCTGGTCTTTGCAGTCGATGGAGAACGATACCGCTTCGCTGAACTTGAATTCGGGGCCGGCGTTGATGGCCACAAAACGTACGCCGCTCAGCTCAAATTCGACCATCAGCACTTTGCCAGCCAGATCTTTTTGGAAGTCGGCCAAGCCTTCTTCGGTGCTGTTCGGGTAATATTCGGTGGAAATTACCTTGCTATCTGGGAATACCGATACGTAGTAGTCGACCGCCTCTTTAGCGTTGCCATCGAACCATAGATTTGGCGTGATTTTTTGTCCCATGCGTACCTCCTTTGTCCTGATTGTTACCCTTTTATAATACACCCGACAGAGCTTGCTTAGAGCAATTCTGCTGTCTTGGGTGGCATGCGTAGTGCACGGTTGAAGCAGCATGGCCGCCGTTTGCCGGCCTTTAGCATGGAGCATAATTTTTCGGGTCGCTCCCTGAGGGTTTTGGGTAATTTGACCGAGCCCATCCAATTGAGCCAGTCCCAGCGAGCCATTGGAGTGATGCCTAGCCACAGTGCCTGAGCTTGTTGGTCGGCCGCGAGGGCATCTTTGAGATCTTTTGGCACGACGGGTTCTGGCCAGTGTTTGGTCGGTTCGATTTCTAAGGTAATAACATCGCCTACATCTATGTTGCTGGCTTGGCGCAGAGCTTTACTAATAACAAACCAGTGACTCCCCTGGCCGTCTGGTTGGAGTACTACTTGAAAACGGATATCGTTGAGAGCTCCTTCGACGTTGACCATGCCTCGTGACGGTAGCTTGGCACTGGCATCTTTGGGCAAGATAACGAGCTGTAGAGGGCTGATTGCAGTATCGGGCTTTTGCACGGTGGCTTTAAAACGTACTTTAGGCATGGTTATTATTGTACCCCTGACGCACTTAAAAGAAAAAACTGAAATACATCCGTGGATTTACGGTAAAAGTCACGCATCAAAACTGCTCGGACGGCTGATTCTCTTTGCCAATGTCTCGATGTCGGGGATGACAATTTGATGATTGATACTTTGTATGACATTGGATTTTTCCAGTTTCTCTATTTCGCGGCTAAAACTTTCGCGCGCCAAGTTTATGGAGCTAGCTAAGACATCGTGAGTGAGAATCGGCTGTATTGTAGTACCGTCTTTGGTTTTGACTCCAAAGCGGCTAGCCAGATAAAGCAGGCGGTACGCCACCCGATCGCTGGCTTTTTTATATTCCAAGTTATCCACTCTGTCAGAGTAAAACCGGAATTGCTGAGCTAACTGCATACTGACTGCATAACAAAGCGCTAAATCGCTCTTAATCCATCGCAAGAACCAGGCTCGGGAAATGCGCCAGAGCGTGCACTCCGAAAGAGCTTCATAAAACACCAAGTCTCTCTCGGCGCCTAGATATGCCCAAACCAAAGGAAATAGTTCGCAGGGGCCATAAATGATATGCAGAAGCTGGCTGCCACTGTCACTAATCGAATAGATTTTTACGTACCCAGTGCTGATATAGTACACACCGTTAGCCGTCTCCTCATTGCCAAGTATAATGTTGCCTTTGCCATATGTTAGCAGTTGGCCCTGTGTAAAGAGTTGGCGTATACGGTCACTCTGCGGATAGTTGGGCATCATAACTCCCGATTATGGGCTTAGTATATGACCGGAATATCTGGACTGATGTAAAGAATGCTACACCATTTTTGTGAGATGAATTGCACCAGCTAGGGTCACCAATATATAAACAGGAGCATGCATTAACGCACGCCCCTGTTTATTGAAACTGAGTGTCACTATTGGCTGAGTTCGCCACCGTGGACGGTCAGCGAGTAAATGATGAGTACGTCGATAACGCCCATCAAGATAGACCATAGCGGATAGGCCTCAATGAACGTGAGGTTGGTGATTAGGCTAAGCCCGGCCAACACAACCGCAAGCACGCGGGCCCACAGCGCACCGCTTCGAAATAGCTCGAGGCCGCCAAAAAATACGAGAATGCCGATAACAAGATTTATCCAGCCCCAGGCTGTGAAATCAAAGGCCACTAAATGATTTTGGGTAACCAAGAAAAAATCATCCTTAAAGATTGCCGTTAGACCGGCTATCCCTTGGAACACGCCCAGGAACATCATCATGAACCCAGCAAAATAAGCCCAGCCGACCCAGCCGGTGGTATTGTTGTTTTGTGCCATAGTACCCCTTGCTCCACCCTTATGTTGTATCGGAATATAACCATAATTGGATAGATTTCGTCAACGTGATAAAGCTCACATTTCTACAAAAGCCCTGATCGGCGTGCTCGTCGGCGGTTGCGGCGATTAGCGCCGGCCAGCGAGACTGGTGTTAGTGGTCTTCCTAGCATAGTGCCTCCTTCCTACTGTATGGTCGCCAGTTCAGTTACTGCTTGTTCGACTTTTTCTGCATGAATCCGGCCGTCGGCGATCAAAAATCCGCCAGCGTTCAAGATAGCTCGCTTAAGACCCTTGGCCCAGGTATGTTCAACTATCAAAATAGCTGCCGCCGAGTCGTTCTGCATCTGCTCGCCAATTTGGGCGACATCGTCGTCGGTGAGCAGCGGCGTGTCTTCTTGGTAGGTAAAGTCTCCAAACGTTTCTTTCAATTCGTTGGTCTGGTCGGCATACTCCCCTTCGGCTATCGCCCCAGTTCTATCTTTGATTATAAAGAGCAAATCCAACACGCGGATAATACCTTTTTCTTCGGCTTCGGTTATTTCTTTAAGCATGCCGCCGTCAAAATTATTACCGTTGAATCCGACAATGATATAGTCTACCGGTCCCCTCATACCCCCTCCTTTTCTTTATCCTTGTTGCTCTCGGTTACCACCCAAATTATAATGTTAAGAGAGATAGTCTGTCTGTGACGGCCGTCACTAAATTGCTAGGTGAGTTAGATGATCTTTTCGATGTAATCGGCCATGGCGTCAGATTTTTGGTGACCGTAGTTGGCGTACTGCAGATGAGACGGCGTAATTTTGAGGGGCATGAAGTTGCCTTTATGGATCTTTTCGATCGGCGGCGCCCATGAGAGATCTTCTTGGGGACGCAATTTAGCAAATTTATCAAAAAAGATATCAAAGTATTCTTGAACTGGTAGAGGAGTTACCTTGCCGATCAGCTGTACGGTTGTCTGGGTGGCTGAGTCGACAATCGTTAAGGCGACTTCGGGGGATGTTTCTAGGTTCTTGTATTTTTGGGTGCCCCCGCGAGTTACGAAGTAGCAATTAAGATCTTCGTCCACTACGTAATAAATGGCTGAGCCCCAGGGGGTTCCATCTCCTGACACCGTAGAAAGGACGCCCATTGGATGATGTCGCATGAAATCGTGTACTTTTTCGTGTTTCATATGTGTAGCATAGCACTGGTTAGTTACATAAATCCAGAGGCAAAACACTTATGCTACAATACGAATACATGAAGGTGCATGGCAAGGTGATCGTAGTTACGGGCGCTGGGGGCGGTATTGGTAGCGAATTGGTGCTCGGGCTGTTATCGCGCGGTGCTAGAGTTGCGGCTGTTGATTTGCGACCCGAGAGTCTTGAGCAGCTCCAAAATAAGGCGAGCCAACATACAGATACGCTGAGCATTCACGCCTGCACAATCACTGACAAGCAAGCGATCTCGGAGTTGCCGGATGCGGTTATCAAAGCGCACGGCCAAGTCGACGGTGTTATTAACTGTGCTGGTATCATTCAGCCTTTCGTACGAGTCAACGAGCTCGATTACGAAGCTATTGATCGGGTCATGAACGTTAATTTTTACGGCACCCTTTATATGCTAAAGGCGTTTTTGCCGCACCTCTTACGGCGACCGGAGGCTCACGTGGTAAATGTCTCGAGTATGGGTGGATTTTTGCCGGTACCCGGACAGAGCGTGTACGGCGCCTCAAAAGCAGCAGTGAAGCTGCTGACCGAAGGCTTGTACGCCGAGCTGCTTGATACGCCCGTTCGAGTGACAGTGGTGTTTCCTGGTGCTACCAATACTAATATCACGCAGAACTCTCATGTTGACACACCAGGGGGTGCCGCGGTAGACGCCGCTAAACTGAGCAAAAATATGCTTTCTGCAAGCAAAGCGGCTCTTCTTATACTTAATGGCATGGAAAAGGATAAACCACAGATTTTCACAGGCAAAGATTCTAAATCGATGAACAAACTTTACCGGCTGAATCCCGTATTTGCCACAAAGTTTATCGCCAAACAAATGAAGTCCCTGTTGAAATAAGTTACTGCAGGAGTAGTTTTCCGGTAGCGCTAAAACCCCGTAGCACCTTAGTAAGACGAGCTACGGGCTTGCTGTCGTCCTTGCTTTTAATAGAGTCGCCCACAAATTCCTCGATGCTGTTATCGCCGTATATCCTTACGCTGTACATGTTTTGTCCATCTTTTGTAAGTGTAACGCAGTGATACGGCAGCGCGCCGTCTGACTGATCGCGTTGGACAGAAAAAAGCACTGCGTCCACAGGAGTTAATTGAATTTCGTCGACTACGCCGTAGCCAGCTGTGCCATATCCGGTCTCGTCTCTGGCAGATTCGGGTATCATGTCTTCCACGTAGTTGCGAAACCCACTG
>DASVMD010000022.1:0-2643 GCA_036384495.1 Saccharimonadales bacterium (SeqCode) | reverse complement strand
GTGGACGGGTATATCAACACGATCAGTGAAGCCGTCAGCTGCGCCACATAAAACAGCACGAGGATAAACAGCACGCCGAACCAGGGGTTCCATGGCACTTTTGGTATTGATGACTTGGCTTTGATTTCGATACTGCTCATTATACAGCCTGCCATGCGATTTTAGACATGATTTACAGACTTCCCGATTTGTCTCACTTTTTTGAGAATCCCACAAAATTACACCTTACATAATTGGTCTTTCTCAAAAAAGTGAGACAAATCGGGAGGTGGCGGAGCGCACTAGTTAATAGATGCCTGGCTAAAAGAAGCGTTTTACGTCGACGACAGTAATCAGAATAATTAAGCCAATCAGCACAAAGAAGCCGCTGGCGTTAATTGCCTCTTCGGCCCGAGCCGATAGCGGGCGCTTTATGCCACGAGCGAACAGCGTAATCCACAATCGGCCACCGTCCAGCGCTGGAATCGGCAGGATATTCATAATTGCTAGCGTCAGCGAAATAATGGCAATAATTAGTAGCATGAATTGATAGCCAAGCTGACTTCCCTCTTGCAGGATAACAAAGATGCCGACTGGCCCCGATACCTGTTCGCTGGCGCTGGTTTGGCCGTTTTGACGAGCCGTAGTGTTGCCGGTAAAGAAACCGGCGATTAAACTACCTAGGCCACCGAGCGCGTGGCCGAGGCCTTGGAACGTAAGCGCGGTAATCTGAGCGCTAAAACCGACCGCCACGATTGGCGCCGACCATGTCGAGCGTTGCAGCGTGAATTCGGTGGGGGCTATACCCAAATACCCTTTGGGATCACTGGTTTTTTTGCTGGCATCGACAACACTACTGGTGCGTAGCGTAACTTTGGCAATTTTTTGCTCGCCGTCACGCACATAAAACAAATCAACCGTTTGGCCGGCAAATTGCTTGGTGACCGCGGGCAATTCTTTGGAGCTTGTAACGCCTACGGGGCTGTAGCCAGGCTTACGGAAAGAGCGAATTTCGTCGGATGTACGCAACCCAGCTTTTTGGGCTGGCGAACCGGGTTCGATATAGCCAACCAACACTTTTTGAGTCATAAGCTGCGTGTCGCTTTTAACGGTGTACTGGTTATCGACTAATTTGGGCATGCCGACGAGCGCCACAATCGTCAAAAGAACAAGCGCCGTTACAAGGTTGAGGACTACGCCGGCGGCCATGATTTTGCTCTTTACCCAGAGGCTGGCGGCACCGAAGGTGCCTTTTGCGGTATCGCTGTCATGCTCACCCTTGAGTTTTACGAAACCACCGAGCGGCAACAAGTTAATCGTGAAGTCCCAGCCAGCTTTGGTTTTGTACTTATATAAACGCGGCGGGAAAAAGATACCGAATTCTTCGACTTCGACGCCGTTGCGCCGAGCCACAATAAAATGCCCAAACTCGTGCACTACGACGAGCCCGATAAACAGGATAATTCCCACAACTAGCAACAAAATAGACATGTCCACCTATTGTAGCAAATCAGTCGCTGGTTTAGGTATCGAACTAGCCACTGGCAAACTAATAGTAAAAGTCGTACCCTGCCCCTCATGGCTGCTAACGGTAATCGTCCCTTGGTGATCCGTTACGATCAACTTCGTAAGGTAGAGACCTATGCCCGTGCCGGCATAATTGTATTCCATAACACTAGTGCCGCGATGAAATTTGGTGAACAGTTTGGGCATTTCATCGGCCGAGATACCTATGCCAGTATCGGCGACTTCTACGACTATCTGCTCACCTTCAACACGCGCCCTCAGGCCGACGCTGCCAGCTTTGGTAAATTTAAAAGCGTTTTCCATCAGGTTCCCGAAAGCCATTTTAAGCAAGTGCTTACTCATTCGCACCTGCTCGTCGCCTATGTCCAGTGCCAGGTTAAGCTGTATCTTTTTTTGTTGCGCGGTTTGGCTGTATTCGGCAGCAATCGTCTCTAGCAAATCCTTTATAGATTCGGGCTTCATCTCTGAGGTAGCCAACTTACCCGATTCCATACTGGAGATAGCCATGAGATCTTCGATGAAATTATCGAGCTGGTTGGCACCGGCCGCAACGTTATTGAGCATAGTTTTCATTTCTGGAGAGGCCTCGAAATCCTGCATAAGTTCGATATCACCCCTAATGATGGTGAGCGGCGTACGCAAATTGTGCGATGAGATAGTAATGAACTCGGTCTTCAGCTTATCTGCCTCTTGCAGCTTGGATATGTCGGCTTTGAGCGAGTCGGCCATGGTGTTAACGGCCACCGCTAGGGCACCCAGTTCGTCCTGCCGCTTCAATCTGATTTGATCTTCTAGATTACCATTGCTAATGCGCAACGCCGCGGCACTAATACGGCGTACCGGCGATATAAAGAAGATGTTAAGCAACTGATACGTGAAAATAATGGCGACAGCTAGCGATATGGTGCTGAGCAACGTAATAGTCGCTACCGTCCGCTGCAAACTGGTCAACACCCTGCTATCTGATACCTGATAGACGACAGCATAGCGATGCACGCCAAAATTTTCAATCAGCGGAATTACCATGGTCTTGATGGTGCCATTTTTGGCCACGTAAATGGGGTCGAAACTGGCGGCTTGACTGGGCGAAATGGCCGGTGTGTTGCCCTGCGTGAAATCTTTGTGACCGCTGGTATC
>DASVMD010000021.1:0-4352 GCA_036384495.1 Saccharimonadales bacterium (SeqCode) | reverse complement strand
AATTGATGGCTGGGTCAGTAGCGCTATGATCGTTTCAGCGGTTTCGGTGCGACTAAACTTGTAGTTTCGGCTCAAGACGAAAACTGCTTCGCTGATGGCCAGGTCGCTGATATGCACCTGAGCGTGCTTGGCAAGCAGATGGTTGGCGGCCTCAACCTGAGCCGGCACATCGCCGACACACAGCCGCAGCACGATGTTGGTATCAATTGAGATGGCGCTCGGCATGCTTGGCTTCTCGGACTTTGTTTATATCTGTTACGGGCGTAATTCCGCGAACGGCGGCTTTGGCGGCATTGCGGGCTTGCAGGTCACGCAAGTCCACTGGTTTTTCGATGGTGATAGTGCCGGATTTTTGATGGAAGGTGAGCAGTAGCTTGTCGCCCAGCTTGTTCAGCCCAAGTTGTTTACGAACCGGTGCGGGCAGGGTAAACGTTCCCTTAGAAGTCATAGCGATAGTCTTTTGAATCATGTAAGAATTATAGCAAACGTAAGGAATTTTGTCAACGTAAGTATTTCTCAATAAAATAGATTGCATAACTTCGGTAGATTTGCTATACTCAAGGAGTAATTAATTAAGCAGTTTGGGGATCAATCCTCTTGCGTGGCTAGCCGTGTAGGCACAAGCAAGCTCCCAATCGAAGAGAAAGGACCACACTATGGCGACAGACGTCGACGTAAAACAACTATTAGAAGCGGGCGCGCACTTCGGTCACAAGACCGAGCGATGGCACCCTAAAATGGCGCAGTACATCCACTCCAAGCGTGGCGGTACGCATATTATTGATTTAACTCAGACGGCTGCAAAGCTTGAGGAAGCTCTGGATTTCATCACCAAGACTGCTGCTGATGGCAAGCAAATCTTGCTAGTTGGCACGAAGCGCCAAGCGCAGGATCTCATTAAAAAGACTGCCGTGGAAATCGGTATGCCATATGTTACTGAGCGTTGGCTCGGCGGCATGCTCACCAACCACAACACCATAAATGGTCGTGTAAAGCACCTCAAAGACCTCGAAAACCGCATGGAAAACGGCGAGTTGGCTAACAAGTACAACAAGCTCGAAGTACAGCGCTTCCAAGAGGAAATCGACCAGATGAACGTCCTCTACGGCGGCATCAAGGAAATGAACAGCAAACTCGGCGCAGTATTTGTGGTTGATATCGTAAATGACGTCAACGCTGTGCGCGAAGCGAAAAAGCTCGGCATTCCAATCGTAGCTTTGGTAGACACCAATGCCGATCCAAGCCAGGTTACGTTCCCAATCCCAGCTAACGACGATGCTATCAAGACCATCCAGCTCATTTTGGACTACATTAAAGCCGCTATCCAAACCGGCAAAGCTTCGGCTCAAAAAGCCAGCGACAAACCTGACAAAGACGAGGAGGCCAAGTAATGGCGATTGATATTGCAGAAGTAAAGCGACTGAAAGATTTGACCGGCGTTGGCCTGACTGACGCTAAGAAAGCTCTGGAAGAAACTGGCGGCGATTTCGACGCTGCGCTGGCAGCAATGCGCAAAAAGGGCCTCACCAAAGCCGAAAAACGCGGCGAAAAAGAAGCCCGCGAAGGCTTGGTCGGCACCTATAATCATGACGGCCGCATTGGCGTTATCGTAGAAGTAAACTGCGAAACTGACTTCGTTGCTCGTGGCGACATCTTTGCAGAACTGGTTAAGGACGTGGCTATGCACATTGCCGCCGCCGCTCCTCAGTACGTTTCTTCCGAAGACGTTCCAGCCGAGGACCGCGACCGCGTCAAAGCTGAATTCACCGAAAAAACCACCGCCGAAGGCAAGCCCGCCGACATGGTCGAAAAGATCGTCGAAGGCCAGCTCAAGAAGTATTTTGCCGAACGTTGTTTACTCGACCAGCCATATGTCAAAAATCCCGACATCACCGTCGCTGATCATGTAAAGCAGCAAGCAGCACTGATGAACGAAAACGTCGTCGTCCGTCGCTTTAGCCGCATCGCCATTGGTGAAGTCGCTTAATTTTACGTTGCCTAGCGCTCAAGACTGATCTACAATGCAGCTAAATAGGTAGGAGTACGATATGTCATTAGCACTCGTGAGAAGCAGGGATATAGAAGTAAAAACTCGTGCAGGTATCGCCGCGACTGCTGCTGGTCCGTTTCACACGTTTGAAATATATGGAGATGGTCGCGCGGAAGATCATCCATTGCATGTTGCTACGGAGGCCATAGAAGCTATAGTTACTGATCCCGTAAGCGAGGCAGACCCAGTTCTTTCGGGGTTACGTCGCTACCTCGCAGGTTTGCGAGTTGAGGGTGAACATGTGCGTGGGCAGTTTGTTGAATTCTTAGACCCGGGCAATGATGGGTACGAATTGCTGCGCGAGACAGTCGCCACAGCAGAAGGTGGTGAGCCGATATCATTTTTAGATTACCAAATTGACCGACAAGATTTTATTCATATGACGAACTATGTCATGACAAACACCGCCTTACATCCAGAGATTCCGGACGGAGTAGCGGTTGATCCGCGGCTGCCCATGGTAAAACACTTAAGGAGTAGAATATAGATATGGATCCAAATCAGGCAGTGACAGACGCTCAGAGTAAATTTACTCAGGCCGTTGAACGATTTAAGGAAAATTTAAAAGGCCTCAGAACAGGCCGTGCCAGCGCCAGCATGCTCGATGGCGTGGTCGTAGAAGCGTATGGCACGCCAATGCCGATCATTCAGGTGGCTACGGTGACGGCGCCGGAGGCGCAATTGCTGCAAATCACGCCGTTTGATCCGAGTAATTTGGCGGCGATTTCGCAGGCCATTCGCAATAACCCGAGTCTCGGTTTAAATCCGTCAGATGACGGTCGAGTCGTTCGCATACCGATTCCGCCACTCAACGAAGAGCGTCGCCGCGAATTAGCTAAGCAAGTCGGGCAAAAGCAAGAAGATGCCATGGTGCAGATGCGCAACATTCGCCACGATGCCATGGACGCAATTGATAAAGCCAAAAAAGACAAAACCATCGGCGAAGACGATGCTAAGCGCCTGAGCGGGCAAGTCGACGAAGCCATGGCCAAGGCCCGCGCCGAAGCCGAAGCCACAGCCAAGGCCAAAGAAGCCGAAATCATGACCGTCTAGTCAACTTTGACTTTATATCTTTTGTCGAGGATACTATAAGCATAAGGGAAATGCATAGTATGAATCCAGACGAAGTGACGCCACAGCCACAAACGCCAATAACTCCTCAGCCATCTCAGCCACCACTGGAGCCAACGCCACCGCCAGTGCCGCCGCAGCCACCGGCACCAGCTCAAAAGCCCGGAAAAAGCGGAAAAATGTTGGCTATCCTCCTCGGATTGCTGTTACTGGTGGCCGCAGCCGCCGGAGCGTATATGTTGCTTCACAATAGCAAAGCTCAGGATACGGCCACCACGACTACTCAAAAGCACGACATAGCGCAGTTGACGGTGGGTGTGGCTGGCGGCGAAATCACTCTAGACCCCTTGAGCGGTGCCCATGATTCGTATCTACAAGCAATTAACATGCAGGTCTTTGAAAGCTTGGTGCAATATAAAGACAACACCAAGTTGGTACCGTTGCTGGCTACGGGCTGGAGTAATCCTAATAATGACACCTGGGTGTTTAATCTAAGGCCTAATGTGCTGTTTCACGACGGCAATACGATGACGGCGGCAGATGTTGCCTATAGTATGAAGCTGGCCGCTGCTGATCCCGATTTGTCGACCACTTATGCGAGCACTATCAAGGATGCTCGAGCGTTATCGGGGAACAGAGTTGAGATCACGACCAAGCAAACCGATCCATTTTTCTTGAACCGTCTGAGCTTCCTAAAAGTTATCGACTCTAAAAAACCTTCGGTTACCGATGGCAGTAACGGCACCGGCCCGTACCAGCTCAAAGCCGGCACTAAGCCCAGCGACACGACCATTAGTCTGACAGCTTTTA
Organism: Saccharimonadales bacterium (SeqCode); assembly: GCA_036384495.1. Classification (GTDB taxonomy): domain Bacteria; phylum Patescibacteriota; class Saccharimonadia; order Saccharimonadales; family UBA4665; genus JAQGHB01. Next base: position 421 of record DASVMD010000021.1, on the reverse strand, counting down.
ATCGCTACCATGCCGGACATGTCTACACCAAAGCTCTCACCTACATTGCCGAAGCAGATGAGGATAGCCTCAGTAAAGATCTCAAAGCTGGTAAAGTGCAATTCGCTGGCGAGTATAGCTCTACCAAGCCGGATGGCGTGAACGTTGCCAACTATCAGTCATGGACAGTGAGCGACCCGGCTGTAACATTCCTGGCGCTCAATAGTGTTGCAAGCGGTCCGCTGCAAAAGCTTGAAGTACGCCAAGCGTTGCGTGACAGCATCGATATCCCGACAATGATTAAGGATCTAGACTTGTCGGCGGTGCCGGCTTCACAGCTCATGACCAAAGATATCCCAGGCTATAACGAGTCGTTAAGCGTCCCTAAGCAGGATATCGTTAAAGCTAAGTCGTTACTGACCACGGCTGGCTACCCTAATGG
>DASVMD010000020.1:0-9065 GCA_036384495.1 Saccharimonadales bacterium (SeqCode) | reverse complement strand
CTTTTGTCGGACTTAGATACTGCAGCACTTCATCAAGGAGTACTGGAAGGTGCATTTTAGTTGTATGTTGGTGTTTGTTTTGGTGCATCTTGACTTGTCTACTTGTCCTTGCGGACGTTTTTGTTTTGGCAAGGTCACCTAATCGACAATCAGTTTTTTGTTTTTTTGTAATAGTTTTTGTTTTTATGGTGAAAAGGCTTCTTGTAAAAATACATTTGGCCAATTCAAGTTTGAGAGACTTATGTGTGAGGTGGAGTTTTGGGAGGTGTTTTGAGAAAAGTACTAGATTTTTTTGAGTGGTTTTCTATCCTGTTCCACTTACTGATTGTCGATTAGCTAACCTCGAGATATGAGACACCCATTATCATGGGTTTCTCATCGCAGCTTGCGAACTAAATTCGCATTCGCCTAATCGGCGAACCGCTGCTGCTCTTCCCGGCCAGTGTTTGGCTGGTAGAGTTTCACTAATCTTATGTTAAAGAACGGTGCGCGGCGTTTATTTCGCCATCAACCGCCAGTATTTGCCGACACGTACAGCTACCACGTCGCGATCAATTCCGGCGTAGCTTAGCAAGTGTTGCTCTAGCGTGATGCGACCCTGTTTGTCGTCAATCACGCCGTCGTTCTTGCCCATCCGGAACTGAACGTTCAGATCAGCCGTCTTCTCGTCCAGGATATTTCCCTTCAGAAGCGGTTCGACCTCCTCATCCCATACTGATTTTGGGTAGAGATGAAGGTACTGTTGAAAGCCCCGGGTTATAACTACCCCGCTAGCAAACTCGGCACGAAGTTCGGTAGGTATTGTGAGCCTACGCTTATCGTCGAGTTTACGTTCGAAGTAATCTACCGTTGCCATCCCAAATAATTTTTTATGGTTTTTTGTTTGTGGGTGAGTCGTTTGTATGACCCACGATTACCCACTGCCATGAGTGTACTACCCACACTCACCCACTGCAACCCCAAAATACACAAAAAAGTGATGCTTTACGCACCACTTTTCCACAGATTTGCCTCTTTGCAGGCTATATAGCGTGTATAAGCATAAGCGTGACGCTATTTGCCACTGTTCAAAGCCTGGAGATCACCAGGATTAATGGTCACGCCGGCTTTAGGCAATTCACCGTCGCCCAAATGCTGGCTGATAACTGTCGCTTCACTTTGCGAAACGGTTTCGGTATGAGCGGCTGGAGTAGTCGTAGAGTGAGCCTCTGCGGGCTGTTGTTCAGAAAGCTTCATGACGCCAAGTGCGCTGACAGCACCAACTAGGAGGACACCTACTGCTTTAGCAGTTTTTATGCGGATGCTGTTACGGCCAGCTTCGCGAACTTCTTCAGCGGAAAGTCCACTGCGATCCACGCCTTTTGTATCGAGTGCCTTGCGGCCTGCACTGGTGGCGACTGCCTGAAAATAATTTTTGTCGGTTGATTCCATATGTACGATCCTTTCTTATTGCTTCCCTGTTCTGCCAGGGGTTCGTTGGGTTTCGCTATAACTGATGTGATGCGGAGCTGTTTCTTCGCGCTCACGGCGCAGCGGGTTAGTGTCTTCGCCAGAAGTCACCGCCACTAGCGCTGGCTGGCTTGGCACGACAATACGCGCGTTTGGGTGGTCTGGCAGTTCCAGCATGCCAACCGTCGCAGCCGCAGTCATGAGTACCATGCCTGCTTGCTGAGCGAGATCTGCCAAACCGCTGTTGAACGTTTTTGTGTTTGTCTTAGTTGACATAAGAACTATACTAGCAAAAAATAGGCATTTTGTCAATATTCTTATGCTTTACTGTGGACGCTTAGCCCATGCCGGCGGGATCCCAGGTAACGCGTTCGCCGTCGCTGATAGTGTTGAGCGCGGTCATGTCGCTGTCGGTCAGTTCAAAGTCGAAAATTTCGAGATTGCTGCGGATGTGATCGGGATTTGTGGAGCGCGGCAGCGGCAAAGTTCCCTGCTGCACACACCAGCGCAGAACGACTTGCTGGGGGGATTTTTTGAGACGAGCGGCAATGTCTGTGACCTCCGTTGGGGTGTTGGAGCCGAGACGACTGATGGGACTATAGGCTTCGATGAGAATGTTCTGCTCCTGGCAGTATTTGAGCACAGCCTGCTGTTGCTCGTAGATGAACGGGTGGAATTCGACCTGGTTGACGGCCGGCGCAAGGTCGCTTTGCGACTGCAAATCTTTGAGGTGGTCTACGGTGTAATTGCTGACGCCGGCGGCTTTGATGACGCCATTTTTATGGAGCTCTTCCATGGCCTTCCAGGCACTGTGGCGCTTGCTAGTGGCTGGCCAATGGATAAGGTAGAGATCGAGATAGTCGAGGCCGAGTTTTTGGAGCGAGACTTCGCAGGCGGCCATGGTGCGCTCGTAACCTTGGTCGTCATTCCAGAGTTTGGTGGTTACAAATAGTTCCTCGCGCGGAATGCCGGATTCGCGGATGGCGGCACCGACGCCAGTTTCGTTGCCGTAAATTTTGGCTGTGTCGATTAAGCGATAGCCGGCCTCGAGAGCAGTCAGTACTGCTTGCTTGGCGTCGTCCTCGGACTTAATTTCCCAGGTACCGAAGCCGATGGCGGGGATCTTTTTGCCGGTGTTGAGCGTGTAGGTCTGCATGTCAGGAAACGTCGATCTCCACCGGTACGCCGGTTTCCAACTTGTGGAAGGTTATGCCCTGCTCCGCGAGTAAGGTCTCGAGCTTGTCGTACGTTTGGGCTCGCGCGGCATCGCTCAGATGCCAGTCGTGAATCGGGAGCACGTGTTGAGGCCTTACATCCAAAGCTGCTTTGTAGGATTTGATCCATCCGCCCCAGGGAGCGACTAATGGCAGAGCTAGGATTGCTTTAGTTTCGTGAAATTGGCGGCTATCGCCGGGGTCGCTTAAAACATTTAGGTAATGAATGCCGATTTCTTCGGGTTGCGGGAATACCGGTGATACGTCTTCATGGGGGGAATCAAAAAGTTCGACGCCCGCTGGTAGCGCAGTGGTGGCTTTGATGCCTTCGGCGTTGAGGATTTTGGCTGCTTCCTCGGTGGTGGTGATGCGCACTGCCGGGAACTGGTCGATCAGTTTTTTAATGAACGATGGGCTCATATGGTCGCCGTGCATATGGGTTATGAAAATGTCGTCGAGACGCGCCAGCGCCTGAAAATCGAAGGCTTCTTCGCTCATACTACCTGGGTCAAAAATGGCTACGCGATCGGGGGTTTCAACTAATAGGCAGGAATGGACATACTTAGTGATTTTCATCGGTGTTTGGATCTCCTCTTATAGGCCTCAACTATAGCAGACAATGCCTGGTGCGAGCTGTAAAATAATCGACTTTAGCGGTATTCGGGGTTGTCGAAATCGAAGCGGGCGCCGGCGTCCCACTTGGAGCGCTGGTTGCCGTAGGCGGGGATGCCATCGTTGTCTTTGAGCATTTTTGCCAGGTGCATAAGGTTCCAGGTCATGAAGGTGGTGTTGCGATTGGTAAAATCGTTGTCGAAGCCGATTTTGGGACCGTCTTTTTGGTCGTCTTGGTCATCGCCGTAACTGGGGCCAGGCCCGATTTCGCCGATCCAGCCAGCATCGGCTTGCGGCGGAATGGTGTAGCCAAGATGCTGCAAGCTATAAAGCACGTTTTGGGCACAGTGTTTGACGCCGTCTTCATTGCCAGTAATCAGGCAACCGCCCACTTTGCCATAAAAAGCGTACTGCCCTTGCTCATTGAGAATGCTGCTGCAGGCGTAGAGGCGCTCGATGACTTTTTTGGTTTGTGAACTGTTGTCGCCCAGCCAAATCGGGCCGGCTAACACCAAGATGTCGGCGTCCATGATTTTTTTGAACAGTTCGGGCCACTCGTCTTTGTCCCAACCGTGCTCGCGCATGTCGGGCCATACGCCAGTGGCGATATCCGGATGGTCAATAGTGCGAATCACCTCTGTTTTAACGCCGTGTTTTTGCATGAGCTCGTTACTAATGTTGATCAGCCGGTCGGTGTGACTCGGCTCTGGCGATTTGGTGAGCGTGCCGTTAAAAAATACGGCTTTGAGCCCTGTAAAGTCCCAATCTTTATCTGCCATAGTGCCCTCCCCTCTTATTTTTTCTTGCGGTCGTGGTAGCTGAGTTGGCGGCGAAGCTGGTCCAAACGGACAATTTTGGACTCGAACGGCTTGAGTAGGCTGGAATATTGCCAGTTGGGCGTCAAAATATTGGCCAATTTGCCCTGCTCTTCGAGGTATTCGGCGAGGCTGAAGAAGTCGCCGTCGCCGGATACGATGATTGCTTGGGTGTAGTTTGGCAGCTCTTTCATGGCGTACAGCACTAGCTCGGCGTCGACATTGCCCTTAATGATTGGTTTTTCTTTTTCGTCGCCCTCTTTGGGCTTGGACTTGGCTGGTTGGTCGCCCTTTTCGGCGCCGTCGTAGCTGGAGGTAACATCAACGGTGGGCTTGAGTACCACAAGAAACCCGAGTTCGTGCATGTATTCGTAGAGAGCTTCATTTTCACTCATATAGCCGATAAACATGTACGCTTGGGTGACACCGTAGTTGTCTTCGAGGTAGTGGCGGAATTTGCGCCAATCGAGCTTCCAGCCCATGCGCTGGGTTCCTAAATTGAGGTTTTGGCTGTCGATGAAGGCATAGGTATTAGGTTTTTTTGCTCGTCGTCTCATGTCTCCAGTCTACCACTTCTGAGCGGCAGCGCGTAGCGTCTGGCAGGATGCCGTGGGGCCAGCAGGCCTGGCACTGTGCAAAATCAGAAATATGTACCCCAGCCAATATGCGAGTCATGATTGCGCTACGCCCGTGAAGGCCAGGTCAATATTGCCAATAGTTGCACTTTGCCCGTTAACGGCGTCGACATCAACAGCGGCTGACATAACATACTGCTGACTAACTCCAGAAGTAAGAGTAGCCAGCGAGCTTAGACTCATACCTCCTTGCTGGCTGCCATCAAGTAATGACTGCAAACTAATGACTTGCGTATCGCTGGAATTTGTCGTGTTAGTAATAGTAATTCTAACCTTACTGAGATCCACGTGATCGGGATTCGTGGGGACGGAAGCTACTGCTAATTGGAGTGCCAACTTGGTCTCACCGGTATTGCGGAGATAAAAACTGCCCGTGTGCGTCGGTGTGCTACTGCCTGGCACGAGATGATCGAAGGTAAAGCCATTCATGGTATCGGAGTATTTTTGGCCGTCACTACTGATTTGCAAGCCGGCATTGGCGGTTTGGATGGATGTACCAGTTATGGTGGCCGCTCTGCTCTGCAACGCCGCAAAGGTTACGCCGGCAATGAGCGCAATGGCCACCACGCTCGTGCTGATAGCCCGAACACTGAACTTTGGTTTTTTGATACGTCGCATGGACACCTCCTGAACTTAGTGAGTCCATGGTGCCCTAGGCAGCGCGGGGCGTCAAAAGTTTGTGGCGAAATTTAAGGAGCGTTTAAGAAAGATGCTTGGTAACGACAGCCAAAATGTCTGGGCCGTAGGTTTCGACCTTTTTGGTGCCGAAGCCGGGCAGCGCTAAAAGTTGCTGTGAAGTGGTGGGCTTGGCGGCCGCGACGGCGTTCAGCGTGGCGTCGTGGGCGATAATATAGGCCGGTTTGGCGTCAGCTTGAGCGCGTTGGAAGCGCCAGGCCTTGAGCTTAGATAGCAGCGCATCGTCAATATTGAGCGCGGTCTCGGGCGCGGCTTCAGTAATGACTTCGTCGGCAATATCTTCGGTGGTATTGCTGAGTAGTGCCGAAGCCTGGCGCAGCTCGGAATCAAGATCATGAATCTGCGGATGCATGGCCAGCGCCATGCTGTTGATGCCACGCAGGTACAGCCCGTCGAGGCTGCGCACGCGACTCAGAGCCACGTAACCCATGCCAGGCGTAAAGGCACGGCTGAGGTCGATTTGAGCGGCGTCCAGGCTCATACCCTGACTCTTATGAATCGTGATTGCCCAGGCCAAACGCAGCGGTAACTGGCTAATTTCAGCGCGGATGCGGCCGTCTTCGTTGAGGCTCCAGCTATGCGGCTCCACAGTGATTAATTTGCCGCTCAGCAAGCGCACCACCGGTCGCTCGCCATCAAAGCGCACCACCCTGCCCCGACTTCCATTCACAAACCCTTCGGCGAAATTATTGGCCACAAACATGACTTCGGCACCCTCGCGAAGCTCCAGCTCTTCGGGCGCCAGCAAACCCTTGGCTAGCTGTTCAATTTTGGCCTTGCTGCCTTTAGTTTCCATGGTAAAAATATATCGGTCGCCGGGGAGCGCGCCGAGGTGCTGCTTATTTATGGAGTCAACATCCAGGTTGTGGGCAAACAATCGCGTTAGCACCATGCCTTCGGATGGTTTTTGCTGGAGGCGTTCCTGCAGCAGCTCGTTATACGATTCGTCGACGTCACCGCTGCGCATGGCTTCGAGTAGGCTTAGCAGATTGTCATTGCCAGCTTGACGATGTTGCTCGGTTATATAACAAATTCGTGGATTCAGCTCCGCCCAGGCGTGTGACAAGTGCACAAAATCGAGTTGCCGCGTGCCGCGACTGACTGGTGGCAACTGGAACAAATCCCCTACTAAAATTACCTGCAAACCGCCAAACGGCTGATCGTTGCCACGCAGCACTTTGGCTACTTCGTTGATCATATCGAGCCTGGCGCCGTGCAGCATAGACACCTCGTCGATCACTAAAATATCCGTGGAATTGTAGCGTTTTATAAGCCGTTCGTTGCTGCCGAGCCGCTTGAGATCCTCTGAAGATAAGTGGTCCAAAATGCCCAGCCCCGACCAGGCATGAATAGTGGTGCCGTTGAGGTGGCTGGCAGCAATACCAGTGCTGGCCGTGACAGCAACCTTTTTACCGGCTCGCTGCGCTCGCGCAATAAACTGGCCCAGCACATAGGTCTTGCCCGCCCCTGGCGCACCGGTGAGGAACACATTGGCGCCACCCATCATAATCGTTAATGCTTGTCTCTGTCGCATGAACTCCGATTGTAGCACCTTGTGCCGCGGGGCGCCAAAAGATTACGATGTGCCGGCGGCTTCGCGGAGCATGACGTTTTCAGCTTCTTGCTCGCTCAGCTTGAGCAGCCGTTTTTTCTGAATTTCGTAGCGCTGACCGGTGAGCGGCGACTCAATGTAATCGTCGTTTAACAGGTTCACGAATTTGGTCAGATCTTTGTCGTCCATAATGATGATTGAGCCGCTGCCGTCCTCCATAAGATCAATGCCCATTTCCTCGGCGTGGTTCATCATTTCTTCTTGTTTAACACCGTAGGGATTGATTTTTTGCAACTTTTTAATGATACTGGGCTTGCCTTTTACCAGTGACTGCAGCGATAAGCCCTCGTCGAAACTGAGCTTAAAATTAGCCTCAATTTCGGCCACTTTTTGCTGGGCAATGTAGGCTTCTTTGGCATCATAGCCAAAGAATTGTTTAAGTTTTGTCTGGTTAAACACGTATAAATCTTGATCCAGAAGCAGCAGCTGCGGCTCAGTCGGGATACGTACCGCGGCATCAGCGTCGAACGGCACGAACTTGCCGCCGCGGACCATCCAGCCCTGCTTGCCTTTCATGACCTGCGACTGCGGCAATACCTTAAACACGTAAAATTTCTTGTCCATCTGCGGGTGCGACACCTGGGCCATCACGCCTTTGATGCGCTTAAAATCGTGCTCTTCTTCCACGAACAGCTCGATTTCGTGCTCCTGATGATTGACCCAATTTAAGGTTTCCTTAAGTTTATCGACATTGCTGAGCAAGGTTCGTTGCAAGACCTTTTCTTCGGCCTCGGCCTCTTCAAAGCCGCGCACAATCAGGCCTTCGGCGGCGCCCTCCAGCACGTATTCCAGCATTTCGTCGATAAAGATCGGTTCCAGCTGTTTGTCGAGCTGTTTGTCCATATTGGTGCGGTAAACGACATAGTTTTTGTTTACTAAAAACAGCTCAATTTTGAGCTCGTCCTTGAACTGCACCAGATTGTTGGCCCAGGCAAAGACATCGGTTTCGACGTACTCGGCTGGCTTTTCGGGCGCTAAAATATCTTCGGGCGGTGTGTTGGGGTTTTGGTCCATAGACATCTATTCTACAAGACTAGGTCTCAAAAAACTGCTGTAAAATCTAAAATTTTCTGGCGGGTATAGTATGGTAGGCTCTAAATCTACGCCATAATTCCACAACCAGCGGAGAAGAAACATCATAGGGGTCATGCCTTGAAGGGCTAAGTTCAACCCCCATGCTCAAAAATGTATCAGAGCCTTCAAATTTCCGAAGTGCTTGGTCTTCACTGACCGTTTCAGCCATACGCAGCGTATCGACTATCTTACCGACCACACCTGGGCGCTGCGCTTCAACTTCTTCAAATGTACGTACAGCGTCTTTCCCGAGGAACGGTATAGTTACGCCTTCTGGGTCATCACTTGGAGTCCATAGGTGCCAGCCAACTTTGCCGCCCGCATGACCGGCCGAAAAGACTGCGTCAGGTTGTGGCGAGCGCTGCATTTCATAAAATGTAAGTTTAGTGGTCAGGGGCTTTCTACGACCTGATGAACTACCAATTCGTAGAGAGTTAATAATCATTTTTCTGTATGGCGCTCCCGTACCAGGACTAGTGAAGTTAAACCGGACGTCGTCTTCAAAATCATACGCTAATCTTCCGCCATCATCATTTTTTGTACCGTGCGTGACACGCCGAACATGCACGTCGCTTATATTCTCATAGGGTACGTTGTTTTTTGTTTTTGGCCTTCCTTTTTCGTCACACACAACAAGCTTGTCAATAATACGCCCTGCAGTATGAATAAACTCTCCTGCCACTTCTAGATTCAAGGTGTCGGGAGTGTAGCCTCCTATATAAATATCATTTGGAGGCGCAATCGTGCGTCGTGAGCGCTGCTCTTCGCTTCCAATGTTTCCGACATAGAACATTATGTTATATTAACATGTTTTTAGTTGATTAGCAATATCGTTTACGCGCTTCATTTGCCCAGTGGTCAGCCAGCTCATTTCCCGGGTCATTATTATGGCCGCGCACCCACGTAAGCGTGGCATTGCTCTTTCGGAATAATGGACAGACTTCCTGCACGATGTCCA
>DASVMD010000019.1:0-3682 GCA_036384495.1 Saccharimonadales bacterium (SeqCode) | reverse complement strand
CAAGGCCTTAACAAGCAAGTAATTTTTAGCGATAAAGAGTTCCTGGATATCAGTAAAGACCACGCCCTGAACGAATTAGTTAACTTGTTAAGTATGCCAGCCTACCCCTTTAGAATCGAAGGTTATGATATTAGCCACATGCAGGGGACTGACGTGGTTGCCAGCATGGTGGTGTTTACTAACGGTGTCAGCAATAAGGCCGAGTACCGCAAGTTTAAAACAAAAATCGACCATAACAACGACTTTTACAATATGAACGAAACGCTCAAAAGGCGGCTGAGCGAAAAGAACCGAAAAGCCTGGGGCGTTCCGAGCTTGGTACTGATCGACGGTGGTAAAGGCCAGCTCGACGCCGCCATTCAAGCGCGCGACGAACAGGGCTGCTCAAAAATTCCGTTTATTGGTCTCGCCAAACGCGAAGAACAAATCGTGATTCAAAAAGATAAATCCAATGTGACTTTGGACGAAAAAGTTCTGCATGAACTCGGCGGTTTCGCCACCGAAAGCGACGATTTCATTCTGGTAAATCTGCCGCATAACACCAATTTAGTAAAGCTGTTGCAGCGCATCCGCGATGAATCGCATCGCTTTGCTGTCAGCTACCACAGCGTGCTGAAAGTAAAGCGCCAAACGGCGAGCGTGCTCGATGACATCCCAACTATAGGGCCAGCAACTCGCAAAAAACTGATCAAAACCTTTGGCAGCATGCGCGGCGTTATGCAGGCCCGCGATTTCGAGCTCGAAAAGGTGGTTGGCACTAAAAAAGCCGTAATTCTTAAGCAATATTTACGTCCGCTCAAAAAAGAGCAGCGCCAAAGTAACTCCGAGTAATGGCTCTCGAACAGGCTTTTTGCTATACTTGATGGTTGACTATGGAGTCCCACTTTACCAGCGACTTTTTTGCCGGCAATCGTCAGCGGCTGCGCGAGCTTTTTACGGGCACGGCGCCGATTGTCATTGCTGCCAATGGCTTGTTGCAGCGCGGCGCGGATAGCAGCTACGCTTTTTCGCAGGACGCCAATTTTTGGTATCTGACCGGCATCGATGAGCCCGATCTGGTGCTGGTCATGGACAAAGATAAAGAGTACTTGATTGTGCCGGCCCGCTCGGCCAGTCGCGAAGCCTTTGACGGCGCAATTGCCACCGAAGCGCTCACCCGGCGCTCTGGCATCCAAACCGTGTACGACGATAAAGCCGGCTGGGACGCGCTGGGCGCTCGAATCAATAAGGTCAAGCACATCGCCACCATTGCTGCGCCACCGGCCTACGTGGAGCATTTTGGGCTGCATACTAACCCCGGCCGCACCGTACTGGTGGCGCGCATAAAAGCTCAAAAGCCCGAAATTGAACTGCTCGATTTGACGCCTCATTTAGTGCGACTGCGCATGATTAAACAAACGCCCGAACTGGCAGCAATCCAGGCGGCTATTGATATCACTGCAAAATCTATGAAAGATGCTTTTCGCTCAAGCAAAATGACAAAATACGCCCACGAATATGAGCTGGAGGCTGAGATTACCAAGGGTTTCAGGAGTCGCGGGGCCACGGGCCATGCCTTTGAGCCGATTGTAGCTAGCGGCGAGCGAGCCTGCACGCTGCACAACGTTGCCAATAACGGCGCGTTTGCCGCCAATGAGCTGGTGGTGGTCGATGTCGGTGCCGAAGTCGAACATTATGCCGCTGATATCACTCGCACCAAAAGCCTCGGCTCGGCTTCGCGGCGACAGCAAATGGTGCACGCCGCCGTTAGTGACGCGCAGCAATTTGCGTTTGGCCTACTCAAGCCAGGTGTGCTGCTACGCGAATACGAGCACGAAGTGGCGCTGTTTTTGGGCGAAAAATTGCGCGAGCTGGGGCTTATAAAAACCATCAGCGACGAGGCCATCCGTGAATACTGCCCGCACGCCGTCTCTCACTTTTTAGGCCTCAATGTCCATGACGCTGGCGAATACGACCGTCCGCTCGAACCAGGCACGGTTATCACCGTTGAGCCAGGCATTTATATTGCTAAAGAGGGTATTGGTGTGCGCATCGAGGACGACGTGCTTATCACAGAAAAAGGCATTAAAATTCTCACCAAGCATTTGCCGCGGGACCTGGCGTAACTTACAATACTGCTCATGGATAACAAGCCCTTCTTTCGATTTCTAACCAGATGGTTCGTTTGCAGCCTCGGCCTTTGGATCGCCGCCGGCTTCCTGAGTAACAGCATTACGTACGACAGCAAGCTGCGCGTAATTGTGGTGGCCGGGCTCATACTGGCCATCATTAATATCGTCATCAAGCCGATTTTGGTTATTTTTTCGCTCCCGGCACTACTGGTGACCCTCGGCTTATTCATGGTTATTATCAATGGGCTCACGGTGTTTATTGCCAGCAAACTGTACGGCCCGCTGCATATCACCAACTTTTGGGCGGCAGTGTTTGCGGGTATGGTAATCGGCTTGGTTAACTATCTCGTCAGCGCAATCTTAAAAGAACTGTAAATCCAGCGATTTTACTTTGACAGAGCACCCCGTTATGCGGGACAATAGAGCTATGAGCATTTACAACTACGTCACCATCGGTTCGGCAGCTTTTTTGACCTTCCTCATACTCATTCAAACCAGGGGTGCCAGCCTGGGGGCGGGGCTCGGCGGCGCCGGCGAAGTCAACACCACTCGGCGCGGCACCGACAAAACAATTTTTCAGATCACCATTATTACTGCGTTAGTATTCAGCTTGTCGCTGATCTTTGGCGTCATTATAAAATAGGGCTTTGCTTGCTATGTACAGTTTGGGCGAACGGTTGAGTGGGGCGCTGTAATGCAGTTTAGGCGTATCAAACTGCGTTTTCGTCGTCGTTTGCGTAAAGGCCAAAAACAGGTCGAAGGTCTCGGCACGCAAGCCGAACAACAGATAGAGCAGCATGTATTTTTGCGTTTTGGGCGTTTAGCGCCAGTGCGCCGTTTTGTTATTAGCTGGATTTTGCTGATTGTGCTACTAATTGGCGGCGTGGCTTTCCAGAATATTTATTTGAGTAATTATTTCCAAACGCTCAAGCCGGTGCCTGGCGGCATATATAACGAAGGTGTTATAGGTACTTTTACGAGCGCTAACCCGCTGTACGCCACCAGTAACGCAGACAGTACTGTTTCTCATCTGTTATTTTCGGGCTTGCTAACCTATAACGATCAGAATCAGCTGGTGGGCGATTTGGCTAGCGACTATAGCGTCGATGCTCGCGGTGTTAACTACACTGTGCATTTGCGGCCAAACCTCAAATGGCAAGATGGCCAGCCGCTCACCAGCGCCGATGTGCTCTACACCTATCAAATGATTCAAAACCCTGATGCTAAGTCGCCACTGCAATCAAGTTGGACGGGTGTTAAGGTGTCGGCGCCAGATGCCCGCACGGTGGTTTTTACGCTACCCAGCCCGCTAGCTTCCTTTCCATACAACATGACCAACGGCATCGTACCGCAGCACCTGCTGGCTAACATCCCGCCTACCGATTTGCGCTCAGCCGACTTTAACACCGTGCATCCGGTGGGTTCCGGCCCGTTTTCGTGGCAGGCAATTCAGGTGCAGGGCGCCACGCCGGCGACTGCTCAGGAGCAAATTGCGCTGGTGCCATTCTCGGGCTATCAAGGCGGGAAACCAAAGCTTCAAGAATTTATCGTGCATGTGTATGCTGATGAGT
>DASVMD010000018.1:0-4424 GCA_036384495.1 Saccharimonadales bacterium (SeqCode) | reverse complement strand
ATCTTATGGATTTGAATGGCAAGTTGGAGTCCGAGCCAATTCGAAAAGGCTTTGGGCGCGGTTTACTGGCGGCTGGTAAGAAAGACGCCAATGTGGTTGCTGCTTGCGCAGATCTGACCGACTCAACTCAGATGAGTCTCTTTAAGGCTGAATTTCCTGACCGATTTATTGAGATTGGCGTCGCCGAGCAGAACTTGGTCACTGTTGGATCTGGTATGGCGGCTATGGGCAAAATCCCATTCGTGTCTTCTTACGCGGCCTTTAGCCCCGGGCGAAACTGGGAGCAGATCAGAACCACGATTTGTTTGAATGACCGCCCGGTAAAGATTGTGGGTTCGCATGCCGGCGTCAGTGTTGGGCCGGACGGCGCCACTCACCAGATGCTGGAAGATATTGCGCTCATGCGTGTCTTGCCGAACATGGTTGTCATTTCGCCCTGCGACAGCGTGGAAGCCGAAAAAGCCACACTGGCCATGGCCCAAGACAAGAGGCCGAACTATATGCGCTTAGCGCGCGAAGCAACGCCCGTCATCACGACCGCCGAAACGCCCTTTGAGATTGGGAAGGCCTACGTCTTTGAACGCGGCGCCGACGTGTCGCTGATCGCCACGGGCACCATGACCTACCAAGCCCTGAAAGCCGCTGAGCTGTTGTTTAAAGATGGTGTCGAAGCTGAAGTCATTCATGTACCCACCATTAAACCGCTCGATACTGAAACCATTCTTAAAAGCGTGCGAAAAACCGGCGCCGTTGTAACTGCCGAAGAAGGCCAGATTATCGGCGGCCTCGGCGGCGCGATTGCTGAACAACTGGCCGAAGAGTGCCCAGCGCCGATGACTCGTATTGGCATGCGCGACCGGTTTGGCGAATCTGGCTCACCGGAGGAACTTTTGACACATTTTGGCTTAGACGCTGCCCATATTCGCTTGGCAGCACACGCTGCTATACACAAGAAAAAGATCTAGGCGTAGAAGATACCAGGTGGCAAGGGCGCTTGCGGATCTGGTGGAGCAGGCTCGGTAGGGATCTGCTCCAGTTGCCTCAGGAGCCATTGCTCGTCTTGCTGGTCCAGTTGCTGCGCCGTGGCTGGAGGAAATGTTGGCGTAATGCATAGTGGCGAATTATCGATGTGGCGCGTATTGATCGCATGACGCCCTAGGCGCGTAACAATGACAAGGTCATTACTTTCACAGCGAGCGTCTGCACGTTCGTGAACCAGTGGCGTTACGGCTGCTTTTGCGGGTGCAACCGACCCGCAGGATTTCTCCATTGCTAAACTCGCAAGTACCACGATAGTCGCAAGAGCTGCATTGCGGCGGCTGATCTCGGGTTTTTGAGGACGGAACATAGTGTCATTGTTATATAAGTAGGTTGCCCAAATCAAGCATAAGCGGCTATACTGACGCTATGCCAATTGACACAGCCCTCCTAGAAAAGAATACTCAACAGCTTGTTGCGCTAGGCAAAGGCTTGCTAGCTGCCGACGAAAGCAACGCCAGCTGCGCCAAACGATTTGACGCCGTAGGTGTTGAGTGCACGGAAGAAACCCGCCGCCAGTACCGCCAATTACTCCTGACGGCCTCTGCGGCCCCAGAGGCGTTAAGCGGTGTAATTTTTTATGATGAAACATTCTGGCAACACACCGATAACGGAGTGAATTTGCGCGATTACTTAAGCCAAAAAGGCATCTTGTCTGGCATTAAGGTCGATGAAGGGCTCATTGATCTGCCTGGTTTTGATGGTGAAAAGCTGACCAAAGGCCTCGATGGTCTCCCGGAACGCCTAGAAAAATACGCCGCCGCTGGCGCGACTTTTGCCAAGTGGCGCTCGGTCATCACTATTGGCGACTCTATTCCTACCGATGAGTGCATCGGTGCTAATACGTTTGTGCTGAGCCGCTATGCGCGTCTTTGCCAGGAATATAATATTGTTCCTATTGTCGAGCCCGAGGTGTTATTCGATGGAAATCACAGCATTGAGCGTTGCGAAGAGATCATGGCGCACACCTACGACATCTTGTTTCAAACCATGAGAGCTTTCAAGGTGCATTTGCCCGGCGCCATCCTTAAATCAAGCATGGTATTACCGGGCAAAGATTCTGGCACTTCCGTGGATCATCAAGATACGCCGGCGAGAACCGTACGCGTGCTTCACGAACATGTACCGCATGAACTCGGTGGAGTGGTTTTCTTGTCTGGCGGGCAAACGTCAACTGACGCGTTCATTAATTTGAACCGCATTAAGCAGCAAGGACCTCACCCATGGGGAGTGACTTTCTCTTATTCGCGCGCCTTGCAGGATCCGGTCCTTAAGGCCTGGGCCAAAAATACGAATGATATAACGCATCCGCAACAGATTTTTAATGCCCAGCTAGCTCACGCTGTCGATGCTACGAACGGGCAGCTGGATGAAACCAAGCGGCTCGATGATTTTGTCTCTCATAGCCAAGATCTATAGCGGTTCAGTCTAAATATTAAATAAACCTTAAACTTTTTGCACACCTTGTGAGCCAGACGTATACTAGGTATATGACTTTAACCAGAGAAGACTTGCTAGCAATTAAAGACATTTTTGAAAGGGGTCTTGAAGAAGGGCTCGAAGATGTCAAGCGCCAAACAGCTGCCGGTTTTGCTGAGGTTCATGCCAGAATTGATGCGCTACAGGCTACGGTTGACCGCATAGAAAGAGTACAGCAAGCTGAAATCCAGCGAAATGACCATCAAGATATCGCAATCACTAGAATTCGCAAAAGTTTGCACGCTGCCTAACTTGCTCGGCCTGGCGAGCATGGTACACTAGAAACATAAGCAGTTTAGTAAGAAAAGGGTGGCATGGCATCAGATCAACCAGATGTAATTAGTATCGGCGACATCGTCACCGACGCTTTTATTAAGCTTTTTGACGATAAGGCCGTAACCTATGAAAATGATCAGGGAAAATGGCTATCTATGCCATTTGGCACGAAGTTGCCATACGACCATGTTGAGGTCATTGAGGCTGTCGGTAACGCCAGCAACGCCGCAGTCGCCTTTGCCAAGCTGGGCCTCGATAGCGCCTTTGTGACCAATGTTGGCGCCGATCCGCATGGCCGCGATATGATCAAGGCCCTCGATAAACGCGACGTCGACACCCGATTTGTGCGAATTAACAGAGGTAAAAAGAGCAACTATCACTACGTCTTGTGGTACAAAGACGAACGCACAATCCTTATTCGTCACGAAGAGTACGACTACCATTGGCCGCACTTAACACCGTCAGAAACACCAAAATGGGTATATTTTAGCTCGATCAGTGAGCACGCGCTCGAATATCACGATCAGGTTGCCGACTGGCTCCACGAAAATCCTGACGTGAAATTAGCGTTTCAGCCGGGTACGTTCCAGATGGCAGCTGGTGTCCATCGGCTTCATAAGTTGTATAAACGTACCGAAGTACTTATTCTTAACCGTGAAGAAGCAGCGCTAGTGGGCGGTGGCAATAGAGAAGATGTCCATGATCTGATCAACAAGCTGCACGAACTCGGCCCCAAAATTGTGGTTGTCACCGACGGCCCAAATGGTGCCTACGCTTCAGACAGCCAAACTCGCTTGCAGATGCCGCTGTACCCCGATCCGGCTCCGCCAGTCGATAGAACAGGGGCGGGCGACTCGTTCGCGTCTACGTTTGTGGCGGCCATTATCAAGGGTAATACCATTGAGGGGGCCCTGCAGTGGGCGCCGATCAACTCCATGAGTGTAGTGCAAAAGGTGGGTGCGCAAGCAGGACTGTTAACAGAGAAAGAGCTCGAAGAATTCTTGCGCCATGCGCCCGAGGGCTACAAGCCCACGCCGTTCTAGCTACCCCTGTTAAGTAGCAGTATCCGGCTAGCCATCTATGATTATGGCGCCGCTTATGGTAATCTGGAAGCACAAGAGGAAACAACATGCTTCGGCACAACACAAACAGCCAACAGGGGTATAACAGATGACACGGTTTCTGTCTGAGTCGTTACAGGCTCCGGAGCCATTTTTTCGCTTAGGCCTAAAGCATTTGGAGTCGGCCAATGGGCACCCGGGCACCGACATCCGGTTTTCTACCGAAGTTTTGCAGAGTACGCAGGCCAAGCTGCGTGAACTGGGGCTTGATCCTAAAGACACCACCGCGCAGGAACTATATCATGTGCTTGAACAGCGCATCAAAGAAGATGACGCTCGCTTAACGCGCACCTTGCGCACTCGCGCGGCTACCCATGTATCGGCCGAGGCCGAAGTTACGGCGGGCATGATCCATGCCCTAAAAGAGTTGCCCGACTCCAAGCAGTGTTTTGCGCTCAAACCGAGTGTGCTCAAGGCAATTCTCAAAAAGACGCCACCGAAAAAGGCCATGAAAGCGCTAGGCTATCGCTCGTTGGACTCGTTTTTGAAACATGAGTCGGTGGTGTCGGT
>DASVMD010000017.1:0-9577 GCA_036384495.1 Saccharimonadales bacterium (SeqCode) | reverse complement strand
CACGAAGGTGCCTTTTGGTACGCGCACAAAACCGTGGCGCACGGCCATTTCCAGGGTGCTCATCATACTGCGGCCGTCGAGCGCAATCTTTTTGTTATGATGCACGGCGGCATTGATGATCATCTGAATACGGTTAATGTTGGTGCTAAAGATGGCTACAAAAATACGGCCTGGCGCACGGTCCATGATGTCGATGAACGTTGGTTCCAGCGTGCTTTCACTTGGCGTGCGTCCTAGGCGCTCTGGAGAGGTGCTTTCGCTGAGGAGCGCCAAAACACCTTCGTTACCCAGCTCAATGAGCCGAGCGGTATCGGTTTTTTCGTGGTCCAGCGGCTGAGGATCCAAACGGAAGTCACCGGTGTTAATGATGCGTCCAACGGGCGTATCAACCACCACGCAGGTACTGCCTGGAATGGCGTGCGTTACGGCCACCAACTCCACAAAGAATTCGCCGATTTTGAGGCGTTCGTGGGTGTGCTCGTTCATGGTGACAGTCTTGAGTTCAAAGCCATCGGGCATTGGCAGGCCAAAGTTACCGAAGATTTCTTCGACACGGCCGATGGTGAACTTACTACCGTAAATTGGTGCCGGATATTTAGGCACAATGTGCGGCAGCGCACCGATGTGGTCAAGGTGTCCGTGAGTAATCACGTACGCTCGCAATTTATGCTTGATAGAGTCCAGGTACGACATATCGGCAATGCCGTAGTTGATACCCGGCAAGTCAACACCGAGGTCGACACCGGCGTCAATAACGATGGCGTCGTTCATGTACTCAACGAGAATGGAGTTGTTAGAGCCACCGCCGTCCATACCGCCGAGACCGATGATCTTAAGGCGCGGACTGTCATCGATGACATTTGCGCGCTGCGGTTTCACGGTATCAGCCGTGAGGTATTGGTTAGCAATGCGCTGGGCATCTTGTTGTGAGCGCCGTTGAGCGCGAACGGCCTGGCCACGTGAGGTAGTCAGGCTGGTAGTCATAGGCTGGGTTTTTTGACCACGACCTTGCCCGCCGCCACGTCGTCCGCCGCCTTGCGGCTTTGGTCCGTTCTGCGGTTTTTGACCACCTTGCGGTGGCCGACCACCGTTATTTCTCGGTGGTTTGTTTGGTTTATTGTTATTTGGTTCCATAGATTTCCTTTCTTTTGGCAAATCTAAATTGATTTAATTTTCTGAATAATTGTTGGCAAAAGCGCAAAATCATCGATTAACGTTTGGCGCATACTGCCGTTATAGAGCGCGGCCGCCGGGTGGAACAACGGTAGAATAACTACCTGCAGGGTATCCGCGGCGTTCTGTTTGAGGGCCAGCTTCACGCGCTTGGGCTGCCCATGGACTTTGCTGATTTGCAGGTCCGGCAAGAAGCAATTCATACTGTGGCGGCCGAGTGTCACAACGACTTTCGGCTGAATCACTTCTAGCTGGCTCTGTAAATACGGCAAAAAGGCCTTTTTCTCCGCGGGTTCAGGGTCGCGGTTCCCAGGAGGACGATACTTGACGATATTGGTAATATAGATGTCTTCTCTGTGCAGGTCAATCATATTTAACATTTCGTTCAGGAATTTCCCAGCTGCGCCCACGAACGGCTCACCCTTGAGATCCTCGTTTTTACCCGGCGCTTCCCCGATAAAGACGATGTCGCTATCTGGATTTCCGGTACCGAACACCAGTTGCGTGGCCGCTTTTGCCAACTCCGGCGTTACCTTATCATCCAGAATTTTCTGCTTGATGTCGTCCAGCTGCGCTTGCTTACTCATGACGGCCTCTTTTCGTAACACCCGTAACCCTGATAAGAAAACCGACGATAAACGAAGCAAGCGCAAAATCAAGAACGACATCGAGAACGAAGGCCAACTGATTGCTGCTCTCCGATCCGCACCCAGGAACCATAGCCGTAAACGGCCAGCCGTGCTTTGAGCCCTCGGCCAATGCGCAAGACGTAACATTGCCACCCCATGGCAACCGGGCTCCCGGTAGCGTAAACAGCAGTTCTGCAATACTAATTAGCAGCACAGCAGATACAAACATAACGATGAAGATTTTTAACGGGTTACTTGTGCGGTTACTCATTATTTAACTATCTCCCACACCTCGTAGGCTTTTGAACCATCTTCTGGAGCTGTTCTATATTCGCCAGTTGGGGTGAGTCCTACGTTTCGAGCAACTTGTTGACTCGCCTCATTATCAGATGTGATTTCACAAATAATTCGTTCTAAGCCCCATTTTTCAAAACCGTAGGCGATCATGGTTTTTGCAATGCTCGTTGCATAGCCGTGTCCGGCTTTATCCTGCACAATCCAGTATCCAAACTTACTTGTTTTGGCCCCTTGATCGCGGCCAAAGAATGTACCCTTCCCAATAACAACATTAGGATTTGCAGCTTCGATAAGCTCATAGTCAAGCCATTCACCCTTTTCGGCCTTCTCTTGACGTTCAGATATATCTTCTTTGGTTGATTCAAGAGTTGCATTCAAAGGCCATGCGCCCTGGTATTGGCTGAGGTATTGAGCATTTGCGTGGATGGCCCTAAAAAGCGGCTCAGCGCTCTCGATACCAACTCGACGCAGAAAAATATCTGCACGATCGGCGATATCCAACGTCTCAGGCGGCTGCACTCGAACTCGCTCTGCGGTATCGCTCGGTTTTTCAGCCATTACTTTCGCTTGCTCCTTAAAGAGTTTTTGTAAAACAAAGACTTTAGTAACTTGAGCAGATTCTGCAGAGCTCCGACCAAAAAGATCAGGGCCAACAGATAGTACAGAAAGCTGCCGCGATCAATAGCTAGGCTCACGAATCCGTACGCTAAGCCAAGCTCGACCAGGCCAAAAATGAGTAGTCCCAGTTTTGTTTTATGCCATGTGTCGAGCTTATTGATCATGCTTGCGGCCTCCTAGTCGGTTGATTGCCACGCCTGCACCTAGCAGTGCCAGTCCAACTAAGACTTCCCAGGTGTAGGCAGTGCCGTACTTGCCCCCGCGCAGCAGCATAAATGTCACAAAAACAATGAATCCTGTGGCTGTTATGATTCCGCTAACAAGTTGGTATGTAGGCATTGTCGGTAAAATTACTTCTTTTCGTTGAGTTCGCGAGCTGCGGCTTTCATGCTGAGTTGCAAGCGGCCGCGGTCGTCAATCGCAACTAATTTAACGGTAACTTTGTCGCCTTCTTTGACGACGTCGCTGGTTTTTTCAACGCGGTCTTCGGACAATTCACTAATATGAACCAGGCCATCTTTGCCTGGCATGATTTGCACGAAAGCGCCGAAGTCCATGACGCTCACCACTGGCTTGTCGCGGTAGATTGCGCCGACTTCCGGCTCGGCCACAATGTCGCTGATCATCTGCTTGGCAGCAGCGATGCTGGCGCCATCTGGGCTGGCGATCATGACAGTTCCATCATCTTTAATATCGATATCGGTGCCAGTTTCAGCGGTAATGCGCTGGATAGTTTCGCCGCCCTTACCAATGATTTCACGGATCTTATCGGGATTAATCTGCACTGCTTCCACACGCGGTGCGTATGGGCTCATTTCTTTTGGTTCAGAGATAGTGGTCAGCATGTGCTTCAGAATTTCAGCGCGACCATCCTTACCCTGCAGCAGTGCCTGCTTGAGGATATCTACTGGCAATCCGTGGACTTTCATGTCCATCTGCAGCGCGGTAATACCTTTGGCAGTACCGGCCGTCTTAAAGTCCATATCACCCGCAAAATCTTCGGCGTCGGCGATATCGCTCATGATATACGGCTTGCCGTTGTCCATCATCAGGCCCATCGCGATACCGCTGACAGGTGCCTTCAACGGCACGCCGGCGTCAAGCAGCGCCAAACAGCTGGAACAGGTTGCGGCCATCGAGGTCGAGCCATTCTGCGACATAATCTCGGTAACGGATCGCATAACGTACGGGAACTCGGCTTCGCTTGGGAGCACTGCGCTCAAAGCACGTTCTGCAAGGTAGCCGTGTCCGATTTCGCGGCGGCCCGGGCTGCCAAGGCGACGAACTTCACCAACGGTGTAGCCCGGCGCGTTGTAGTGGTGCAAGTAACGGCGTTCGCCTTCGCGCTCCATAGTGTCAACCAGTTGAGCCATGCTCAGCGGTGCCAAGGTGACAATATTGAGTGCCTGGGTCATACCACGCGTAAAGATACTAGAGCCGTGCGCCCGCGGCAGCAGACCGACTTCGCTCGACAATGGCCGAATTTCAGTCAGCTTGCGGCCATCCGGACGGGTTTGACTGTCTACAATCCCCTTGCGCACATCTTTATGCACCGCCATCTGAAACGCGTCCAGATAATCATTGCTGTAATGCTCCCAATCCTCTTGTAATTCGTCGGCAAACGCGGCCTCAAACTCCTCACGTAATTCCTGCACCAGCACGTTGCGCTCCGGATACGGCTTGCGCAGATCTTCGCCCAATTTGCCGTCCAACCACTTATCCACCTTGGTTTGAATGGATTCATCGGGCAGGCTGAGTTCGTATTCCTGCTTGGTAACGCCAATTTTCTTGACCAGCTCCTGCTGCAGCGCAATCGCTGGCTGCATGGCCTCAAAAGCGTACTGGATGGCGTCGGCAACCTGCTCTTCGGTGACTTCCGAGGCACCGGCTTCAACCATCATGATGCCTTCTTTGGTGCCAGCCACAACCAGGTCAAGATCGCCCTTTTCGAGCTCTTCGGCAGAAGCGAACGCTTTGAACTTGCCATCGACAAGACCAACGCGCAGACCAGCCACCGGACCTTCAAATGGCGCACCGGAGAGCATAAAGGCGGTGCTCATGGCGATCATTGCCACCATGTCGGGACGGAAATCCGGGTCCATACTCAGCACGGTTGCCACGCCCTGCGCTTCGTAGCGGTAACCCTTCGGCCACAACGGACGAATTGGGCGGTCAATGAGGCGACCAATTAAGATTGCATCGTCAGATGGACGCCCTTCGCGCTTAATAAAACGACTGCCGCTCAGTTTGCCGGCGGCATACATCTTCTCTTCATAATCGATGCTGAGCGGGAAATAGTCCATAGTTACCGGCTTTGAGCCTACCATGGCCGTTCCGAGCACAACCGTGTCGCCGTAGCGCACGATAACAGAGGCGGAAGTCCTAAAACCAACGCGCCCGACTTCCAAACTCAGCGTGCGACCGCAGAGTTCAGTTTCTACTTTTATAATTTCTTTACCTAAGGGGTTGATTGTTTGTCCCATTGGTTCCTTTCATGCGAGCTTCTCGGCAGAGTTCAGGTATACGGCCGCCCCTTGTGCTAGCGTGGGTTGCTATATATCTGCTGCTCTAACGAGAAATACTCTAGTATTTAATGTGCACAAGCCTGATCTCTCGAAATTCGAGAGATGTAGTCTGGGCACTTAGCGGCGGATGCCGAGCTTTTGGATCAAGTCCAGGTACGTCTGGCTATCACGCTTGGCGATATAACGCAGCAAACGACGTCGGCGACCAACCATTTGCAAAAGCCCACGGCGAGCCATGAAGTCATGCTTGTTGGTCTGCAGGTGCTCGGTGATCTCTTTGATGCGTTCAGTTAGAACAGCAACTTGAGCACTGGCACCACCAGTATCGTTCTTGTGTACCTGCGCGCTCTTGATGGCGGCAGATTTTTTCTCAGTTGTAATCATGTACAAACATTTTACCAGATCACCACCCCTATTGCAAGGGCCTATGATGCAGAAACTTGTTCACCTTACCCAAGCTTATATGATGATTTGATCCGGGTTAGCGCTTCGTTCACGCCATCAACAATCTGCATGCGGGATTGCTCAAGCTCTTCAAGGCTCATTGCACCTCTGCGCGCTACAAAAAGTAGCTCATCGGGTGTATCTACTTGACCAGTTGCCGCGGCAAGCGAATCAAGCCCAAGAGTAGTAACGGGTATTTTATTGCTATCTGCAAAATTATTAGCTAAATCCCTTATGACCCCAAAGGCTTGCGTAGTCTCAAATCTCTCTATTGGATCTTCTACATATTCAGGTATCTCATATCCTCTACGACCAACACTCATAGGCACACCATAGAGAGTAGACACTTCTTCTTCTATTTCAGCTATTTTGAGAGTCAGGGAGCCAGGCGCTATAACGATATTATGATTTCTGTGTACTTCAGACATAGTGCATATACTATGATAAAATAGTCAAGCATAAGCTTCCCACTTTACATCTTTCAGGACGGTCTTAGAAAGAGACTTACTATGAGTGGGCTAGCTCAGTAGACCCTTACCCGATGCCCACTTTGTGAAGTGAACGTGATTTTTACCCCGACGCCGTAATTCACGATAGGTCTGATGGACAGACGCCTCAGAGCCACCTCGCTGCATTTCCTCGGCTAAATCACGGACTGTTTCGGCGTCGGCTGCCGGATACCGCATCACTAAATCAGCAAATGTTATCACTTTCTCGTTCAGTTTTCGCTCAGCTCCTACCGAAGCCGTAAGTGACATGGCATGGCTCATACCGTCCAGAATATCTTCTGTGGTCTCGGATAGTACCCCTACAGGCAGTTCTTGGCGCACAAAAGTAGCTAATCGCTCGAGCGCTGCCGGAAAGTCAGCCACGCTTTGTATACCCAGCACCCTAATCGTAGAATCAACATCTGGCACTGGCACCTCATCTTCATCTTCGTTCGGCAGTTCTGCAATATCTGCCGCGGCATTCTCAACCACTTGCACCAACCGGCCACTAACGGCATTTGCCAGCTTATTAATATCAGTAAAACTCAGGTTGCGCGTCTCCTGAACTTTTGTAAGCAGCTGTGTTAAGCTTGCAGCCCGCGGACTAAAATCTTCTGCAAAACGCAGGTAATTCATAAACAGATCAAGTCCACCCTGCATCAGCTTAGCCTTGCCTACCGGCGGACTTGTCAGCATCATGTCTTGAAGTAAATCAATCGTTCTCACCGTTTCTTCATTGCTCTTAAGCGTTCCGAAACCGAGCTGTACTATAGCCTCTGCTGCACGTTTTGGTTCACGCAATTGTTGCCGTTTTTTAATCTGCTCAACAAATTGAGGCTCTTCGTACTGGAGCCTTATTGAGCCAACTTGGACACGCCCAAAATTATCAACTGGCAGGGAGGTCGCGAAGATATCATGGTGAATCACATTATCTTCAATTAAGGCCGCAGCCTTTTTCTCGTAATACCGAAAAGCCTCCTCGGCATCTTCCGGATGCTGCCGAATATAAGCCATGACACCTCTCTGCACAATACTCATGGGCTGTTTTCGCCCCTGCGTATATCCATAAGGTAACTCTTTGTATACCTGTTTTATGCACTCAGGAAGAGTCGCAATATATATTTGTTTTCTAAATTCTGCTAGATCAGCTGCATTGCCCGCCCTGCCCATATACACGTTAAGAAAAGTCTTTGCCGCCACAGTACGATAGGTAAGACCTTCTACTTCTTCAAGGGTAGCATATGGGGTACGTGCCCCATCAACCACATGGGCAGCAAAATAAAAAGGTAGCCCGTACTCCGTGGCAGCTCGTTCAAAGTCTCGTCCGTGGCCCTGCCTTGCCCTATCCACCTCTATATGAGGGCTAACGTATCCGCGGTAGCTTGCCACGTTATACGTAAGGCGTATGTCAGATTGTACAAATCCAAGTTTCATGTAGCTGGCAAGCCCGTTAACTTCTTTGATAGCTTTGTAGGCCTTGTGAGCATAGGCCGTCGTTTGAGCTAATTCAGAAAACTGCTCGTATACGCTCTCGCCTGCTGTAACTTCGGTTTCGATTGCACTCTCAAAAGCTTTCAGCGCCTCGTTATCAATCTCAAACGAAACCTGAGATTCTGCTTCATAAGCTAGATCTTTTCTCACTTCCATACATGTTAATTATATCATATTTACGGAGTTGTGCCAAAAATCGACTGACTCTGCTTGAGCAACTTTGCTACCTGATCCACATCAAGTTGATTAACAGGGGTAGCGTCATTTATGCCAAATTTGTCCACCTCTGTTCTACGAAGCTCTTTCGTGTAGCCAACTGTCCCAAGTGATTTCGCGATATCCTCCACCAGCGTCCGAATATATGTGCCAGATGACACATCAGCAATCAATTTCACTTCCGGATAATCGTATGACATGACTTCTAAGGAGTTAATCGTCACTTTCCGCGGCTCAATAACCACTTCTTTACCCTCGCGGGCCAATTTGTAGGCTCGCTGGCCATTTATCTTGATTGCTGAATACGCCGGTGGAATCTGCTCAATTTGGCCCCTGAACCGCTCTACAGCCCCTTGGAGGGCCTCTGGGGTGGGAGCTGTGCCAGGTACAGCTGTGATTTCACCCTCCGGATCACCGGTGGTGCTGCCAAATCCGAGCTTCATCGTGACCTCATAAGTTTTATCGAGCTTCGACAACTCTCCAGCTCGGCGCGTATACTCCTTGCCCACCAAAAGCACCAACAACCCCGTAGCGAACGGATCCAGCGTGCCAGTGTGACCAACTTTGACGTTTTTGGGCTTTTTGCCTTCGTGGGTCGCGACGATGCGTCGCACGTAATTAACCACGTCAAAACTGGTCCAACCGGCAGGTTTATCAACTAATAGCAGGCCTTGCATGATGACTAACAGTGTACACTAGCCGGCCTAGGCGGCGGGCGGAGGTGTGTTAAACGGCATATTTAACGGAGGTGGAACCGGAGGAGGTGCGGTGGGGTCAACTACCTGGGGCGCATCAGTTGGCGGCAACGGAGGTGGCGTAACCGGTGGTTGCGTTGACAGCGTACCGTCGGGGCCAACGGCTACCGATGGCAGGCCGCTGGTCGAGGGCGCTGACAGAGCTGGAGTCGACAGATCGTTATGCAAGCTGCCGCCGAGTGGCTGGGCGCCCAAGGCCTCGATTGGCGATGGTGGCGGCACCGGCGCGTCGCTGCTGGCCAGCGCCTTGCTAACTTCGTCGCGAGCGGCGTTAATTTGCTCTTTTGGTGGCTCGGCGTGGGTACTGTGCACGGATTGCTCGAGCTCGGCCAAGGTGTGATCGCCGGAATCAGCTGGGGTTTCGGGCTTTGGCTCTTCTTTGGGCTCTTCGGAAGCCAATGTTAGAGGGTCGGCCGGCGGCGTGGGAGGAGTTGGCGGTGTCCAGGCAGCAGGCGGTGGCGTAAACGCTGGCGCCGGGCTTGGCGCTGGAGAAACGACCGGTGGCACAGCAGGTTCTGGCTGCGGAGCCGGCTCGGGAGCAGGAGTCTCAGATGGCAGCGGGCCGAGGTTGTTCGAGCTGGCGCTGCTGTCACGGTTCAAAATCTGTGGCGATTCACTCGTTGGCATGCTGAGCGGGTCAGTGACCGGATCAATGTCGTTTTGCTGAGTATTGGCCGTGAGCGTGCCGCCGAGCGTTGGCGGGCTGGTGATTAGCTTGGAGCCATCTGATAAACCAGTGGTTTGCGGCTGATCACCTTCGGGTTTTTCATCGTTTTCGGCGGTCGGCTCTTCGGGCTCGTCAAAGTTTGGAGCCGGCAAAATCGCGCTGTCGTCTTTTTTGTCGGTGTCCGATTTTTCTTCGTGAGTGATATCGAGGGTGCCGTCATCTGATTTTGGCGGTTTGCCGTCGCCATCGTCATCGTTAGCGGGGATTTTAGCGC
>DASVMD010000016.1:0-10692 GCA_036384495.1 Saccharimonadales bacterium (SeqCode) | reverse complement strand
CGGCGAGGCTGGCACGACTCAAGCGCCGCGGCAAGTAGCTAGCGCACCAGGTGCTGATGCAATATGGTGACGATTTTGTCGTAATTAGCGTAGTACAGCCAAGCGTTAAACACCAGAAGCGCGGGGAACACGCCAAACGTTTCGCGGGCCTTGCCAGTAGTTAATCGCAGGCTTTTGAGCGGCGGAAAGCCAAATTTAACGGGGATGGGCAGCAGCCATGGCACCCCCTCTTTTGTTAGACTATCCATAACCAGATGAGAGACCATGCCAATCATAAATGCCCACCACACCACGCCGATATCGACATTGCGCATAATCGGCTGCAAAAACATTAGTAGCAGATGTGCACCGTAGCCGAACAGCACCAAACCAAGCAACGAATGCGTTAAAAAGCGGTGGCCGCCACTTAGGGCGTCGAACACTTTACCAAAATACTTGCCAACCGGTAAATTACGCCAAAATGGTGCCGTGGGCTGATCAATATCAGGGGTGATGCCACCGATTAAGTTCGCAAAGACGGCAATAATCACCGTTGATAATGTGAGTGTTTCTGGCGAGTGCGCCAAAAAGACGATACCAAGGGCCGTTACAGCGGCGAGATCATGGGTGCGGCCTGTCATACCCCTTAAGTTTAATGGCTGCAGCCCAAAACGCAAAAGAGACCACACGCGAAGGTAAGTCTCTTTTGCTATCGTAAATGGTGCCGTTAAGTGGTAGGATCTCGGATATGATGTGGAAGCGCGGTATCTATCGGCACGTACTTACGTCCGTGATAGATGCTCATTTGCTCCCCCTTTCCATGAACCAGTATGTGCTCGGGTTAAGCGTATGGCAGTCACAATTTTCACACATGGTATGTGATGTATCGCGGCTCAGTTTGCTTTGCGAGACTTAAACTGTTTCTTAATATAAATCTCGTAGAAAGTGCTGTGCGATTCGGCGCTCATGAGCCCCTCAAACACGTCGTTTGGAACATTAAAATAGGTCCTAATACTACCGTCTACAAACTCGAGTTCAAGCACAAAGATTCTAGGGTTATAGCCAACCGACGTGAGCTCTGTACAATTGATTGCTAAGCGATTCATATTTCGTGCCCTTACAGACCTAAATATATACTTCAATCATTAAATAATTATTAAATTTGGGGATTTATCACAGAAGTGTTGGCTGAGCGGGGTCATCCAGATCTTCGCCGGTATCGAGTTCAAGGGTTTTTATGCTTGGAAGCGCCCTGTTTGTGATTCCCTGCAGATCTCCATACATGCCAATGGTGTTGTCAATGACAGCTCTAATCGCCTTTTCTTGGCGCGCCCACTTGAGTGCACTGGCACGTTTTTCTCGCTCGATTTCTTCTTGCAGTACGGTGTAGTTTTCGACGATGGCTTCGACACGATGACGGAATTCTGGACCCACTAGGAATTGGTACAGCGATTCCATTTTGGCGTCTTTGCCGGCGTTCATTTTGTTGGCCATATCGACTTGTAAAATCGTGATCCTGAGTGCCGCCGCGAGTCTGGTGGCAAGTTTCGGTGTCACTACCCACACATTGCTTTCGAGGTGCTTCAGATCACCGATTTCGCTTGGTGTTTCTTGTGATACGATCACGCCGATGCTGGCGTTAGCTTCGCGGATATCTTGCTTAAATTTAGGTACCCAGGCTGGCTGCCATTTGCCGTTTTTGGTTTCCCAAAGTAATAGGCCGCATGTCACACCGGATTGATCTTTGACGATCTGCTTCATATCCGCGCCGCGCTGGCCCTTTTTGACTTCGATAATTTCGTCGAATGGGAACTCTTCCTTGAGTCTATTTTCGAGGTCAAGCTCTAGCACTTCGCCCTGATTTTGCTGTGAGCCCTGCGTGGCTTTACGCTGCGCGTCTTCGAGTGCCTTTTTGGTATCGGCGAGCTGCTTCTCCATTTCAAGTTGCTTGAGCCGGTGTTGCTCATCGGCGTTTTTGCGGGCGTCTTCGCGAATTTTGTCTTCGCCGGCGGCGAGTTTCTTTTGGGCTTCAAGTTCGGCGTTCGCGCGAGCTTGCTTTTCTTCGCGCAGGAGCTTCATGATGTCGGTGAGTTCCTCGCGCAGTTTTTTGCTGTCTTGCTTGGCGGAATCGGCGTCTTCTTTGAGCGTGCGGATGAGCGAATCTTGTTCGGCCTGGGCTTTCTTTTGGGCGCTGCTTGCTTCGAGCTCGAGCTTTTTCTTGGCCAGTTCAAAATCGGCTTCGGCTTGCTGTTTGAGTAGTTCCTTTTCGGACTCTAGCTGTTTTCTAAGACGCTCAGCCGCCGCGTTTTTGTCTTTTTGGGCCTGGTCTTCGGCTTCGGCTTTGACTTTGGCCAGCTCCTCTTTGTGCTTATGTTGCTCGGCAGCAAGAACCCGCGCCTCGATTTGCCCTTCGAGCGCCTTGTCGATTTCGATTGTCGTGCCGCAATTCGTACAAACGATGGTGTTTGCCATGATACCTTCCAAGTCTTTGAACCTATTATAGACCTTGTGCCTTAACTTTTTCTTAAATTTTGCAAAAATCTTTCCCTGTATCTAAAACCAATTCTTAAATAATTATTAAATATCACGAATTTAATGCTTGTGTGACTTACCCGCGAAGAGTATTCTTCGGGCATAGTAGGGAGACACTATGAAAAACCTTTACAGGTCATTCAGGCAGCTGCATATTGGTAAGCAGGCGCTAATAATTACTGGTGTAGTCGCGATGCTCTTCATAGGCGCTGCTGGGGCCAGTGGCGGACAAACTCCTGATAATGCAACAAATACTCAACTTACAAGCACTCATAGCAAAGCCGTTGAAGCTCCGCCTATTACATACAAAGACATTACTGAGACAGAGCCCATACCTTTTGAGAGCACAACAGTTGACGATGCGACACTTGCAAAAGGCACCACAAAAGTGACAACCGAAGGAGTCAACGGAGTTAAAACAAATACTTACAAAGTGACGTATACAGACGGCAACGAGACTAAGCGCGAGCTTGCTAACAGTCAAGTAACGACGCAGCCGGTAACAAAAGTGACTGCCGTTGGCACGTATGTTAAGCCCGCGCCGTCTTGCGATCCAAACTACGCTGGCGCATGCGTACCGATTGCCAGCGACGTTGATTGCGCTGGCGGCAGCGGTAATGGACCGGCCTATGTCGCAGGCCCGGTTCGCGTAGTCGGACGCGATATATACGGTTTGGACCGTGATGGCAATGGAGTCGGCTGTGAGTAAATGTGCCCTGGTGGCGAAATTGGTAGACGCGTCATCTTGTACGGCCTCCTCTTAAAGCGGGGTCCATACAAGATGATGTTGCAGCGCAACGTGCGGGTTCAAGTCCCGCCCAGGGCACCACTCTTAGCACTCCCAACCTCCAATATGGATGATGAAAAACTTTTAAGCATTGCTTCAGCTTAATCCTGTACCTTGAGATCAAGGGTAAAATTTGCTATAATTAAATGTAATTACAGCGGTGTAAATGCCGTGAAATCTCATTACTAGGCGCCGAAAAGGCGTTTTTACGTGCAAAGGAGCATTTTTTGGGTTTATTGGAAACGGGAGCGTCGGATCAAGCGGTTAAGCAAACGACTGATATCTTTCAGCGAGTGTCGCATAATTACTTCAGTGGGCGCTCATTTGTAGTACTTGTCGTAAGCCTGGTCGTAGCGGCAATACTCGGGCGGATTGCCGCTACCATTCTGCGTCGCGTGGTCTGGGCCATTGGTCGCCGCGCCGATAAAAGCGAGGATTTGCGCACCGTCAATCGGCTAAGGCGTTACGAAACCTATCTGGTGCTCAGCATTGCCCTGCTCCGCACGCTGTTCTTCTTATTTGCCATCTACTTTTGGTGGGTGTTTATCCACCCCACCGGGCAGCCGACCGCTATTATCGGTGCCAGCGCCCTGGCCGCCATTTTAATTGGTGGTGTGCTTGGGCCAATTCTGCGCGACTTGGCCAGTGGTTCGTTCATGATGGCCGAACAGTGGTACGGCGTGGGCGACTACATTCAAGTCGTTCCCTTTTCGGAAATTGAAGGCGTCGTGGAGCGTGTGAGTTTGCGCAGTACCCGCATCCGTGCCCTCAACGGCGAGCTGATTTGGATCAATAACCAAAATATTCAGGGCGTCAAACTCACGCCCCGCGGTACGCGCACATTGGCACTGGAAATTTTTGTTGATGACGAAGAAGCCGGCAAGAAGCTGATTGAACGCGCCAATAAGCGCTTGCCGCTGGGGCCATTATTGGTTGTCACGCCGCTCACCGTGGTATCAAGCGAACTGGTTGGTGAAAAGCTGTGGCACATTACCGCCGTAGGTGAAACCGCACCTGGCCGTGAATGGCTTTTGGAGCGCTCTGCTGTAGACCTTATCAAGGGACTCGATGACGGCAACAAGCAGCAAGTCATCGCTCACGGGCCACTCTTCCGCTACGCCGACCGCGATGCCGAGCAAAGCTTTAACCGCACCATCAAAAACGCCCGCAAGCGCGCCAAGCCAAAGCGACAACGGACCAAGAAGAAATCTTAGCGCTGCAAACGGCGTTCTTCATAAGTAGCGTAACGCAGACCGACCAAAATCGCCAAATTTACCAAGAATGACGGGATTGCGCCGAATTGGATGCGGGTGAACAAGAAGAAATCGGTTAGCAGCAAGTTAATGAGTATTGAGCGGCGGAACAATTCAAAGGCTTCTACGCGCGAGGTTCGCAGGCGAAAGGCGCCAACTATGGCAAAGCCGCTAGCCACGACTGACGACACGAATTCGCCGATCAGTAGCCGATTGCTATACGAATCATTTTGAGTAGAAATACCAATGGCCGTATCGAAACTGTCGAACAGCGCCACCGTAACAGTTATGACAAATACCAGCGCCTGACCAACGAGCAGCAGTCCGATGAGCCCGCGGGCAGTAGGCAATTTCCAAAATTTGGCGTACAAATCGTGCACCTTAGACAGCGCTTTTTGGAGGGCATTTGGCTTGGGCGCCGTAACCGTATCTACGGTTTTGAGCAGCTTGCTTAAGCCCTTCACCAACGGGCTGCCTTGATCCCCGCGCTCGAGCAGTTCCAGCAGGCGAGCTTTTTCGATCGGGTCGAGATCGTGTAAAACCACCTCCTCGAATTGCCTGAGGGCGTTGAGCTCATACTCGCGCTCAGTCAGCCGGCTGGTGCGGCTTACAAAGCTAAACACCAAATATAAAATGATAAATATGGCGTAAATCAGGCCGATGGTGGGCCGGAAGAAATAGTTATTGTCTTTGGTGATAAATTTGCCGAGCTCATCGATAAACAGCCCGAAACCGATGCCGCCCACGAAGGCCGCCAGTCGCTCGATTCGCTGGCCCAGAAACGTGCAAAGCAATGTTATTGAAGCCAGCATCAGCAAACCACCATACAACATATGCGCAATGTGCAAGGTGCCGCCGCCAAGTTGTGGATAGCCAGTCACATATAAAAAGAAGCGATTAATGAGCAGCGTGCTCACGGCGGTTACTAAAAAGATTTCCAAGTAGTCTTTGGAGCGAATATTACGGTAAAACAGGTGCTTCATGTGCTTAGTATAACTGATTATTCTCACACGAAACCTGTAAGTATTTAGATTGACGGCCTACCGATGTTAGAACAGACTTTTAGCTAGGGGTATATAATATATGGCAAATCTTATACGGTTCGACCCGTTCGCCGAAATGCGGGCCTTACAGAAACAGTTTTTTAACGATGATTGGTTCACGGCGCTCCCGAACATGCACATGCCAACAACTGATGTCTACATTAAAGATGGCAAGGAAATGATCGTGGAAGCGCATCTGCCACATTTTACCGAAGACGATGTAACAGTGGACGTAGATAACGACATGCTCGAAATCCAAGCCACTCGCCACGCCTCATCCGAAGACGACAACAAACGATACATGGTCCGTGAGAGCACTAGTAGCTTTTACCGCCGCGTTCGCCTGCCCGATCAGGCTGATACCAAACGCATTGAAGCTACCATTGATGACGGCGTACTGCGCGTTAGCGTGCCACTCAAAAAACAGCCGGAACCAACTAAAATTGCCATTAAGCCCAAAAATAAGCGCGCGAAAAAATAGTTATTTTTGGCGCTTGCGTTTATTTGGATCGAGCTCTTTTTTGCGGAGGCGCAGATTTTTGGGGGTGACTTCGAGTAGTTCGTCGTTTTCGAGAAAATCAAGACATTCTTCCAGGCTGAAAATCACTGGCGGCGTCAGCTGCACGACGCCATCGGATGAGCTGGAGCGCATGTTGGTGAGATGCTTGGCCTTGCAGACATTAATTTCCATGTCTTCTTGGCGAGTATTGAGACCAATGATTTGACCGGCATACACCTTTTCGGCTGGGCCGACATAGGTGGTACCGCGTGCTTCGGCATTTTGCAACGCGTAGGGGGTTGTAACCCCGGTTTCAAAGGAAATCAGCACGCCGTTACGCAGCTGCTGTAAGTCGGCTGTCTTTTCCTGGAAGCCAGTCACCAGACTGTTCATAACGATGGTGCCTTTAGTGTTGGTAAGCAGGATGTTGCGCATGCCTAGCAGTGATCGAGTTGGCATTTCGTAGATCAGTTTTGTGACGCCTTTCGGGCTGGCAAACTGCTCTTTAAGCGTTGCGCGGCGTTGGCCGAATTCCATTTGTACCGTGCCGACGTGTTCGGCGGGAACTTCCACGATAACTTCTTCGACCGGTTCCATGGTTTTGCCGTTTTCTTCGTGAGTTACCACTTGTGGGCGACCAACTTCAAACTCGTAGCCTTCGCGGCGCATGGTTTCGATTAAAACGCCGAGGTGGAGCTCGCCGCGGCCTGCAACGGTAAAGCCGATGCCGTCGTCTTCGACTTTAAGGCCGACGTTAGTTTCGGTTTCTTTGTGCAGTCGTTCGGCGATTTGGCGTGAGGTGCTAAACTCGGCTTCCTGGCCTTTGAAGGGGCTGGTGTTTGGGCCAAGGTAAATGCGGAGTGTGGGCGCTTCGACTTCAATGGTTGGCAGCGCTTCGGGGTTTTCAGCGTCGGCGACGGTTTCACCGATTTGAGCGTCAGCGATGCCAGTGAGTTGCACGATATCGCCCGCGATACCCTCTGGTACCTCGTATTTGCTTACGCCGCGACTCATAAATACATTGTCAATTTTAGCTTTGGTGATGGTGCCGTCTTTTTTGCATAATGCGATTTGGTCGCCAGGTTTAACTCGCCCGCGGGTAATGCGACCGATTGCGTACTTGCCTTTAAAGGTGTCATGCGCCAAAGCGGTAACCAACATCTGAAATGGTTTTTCCAGCTCAACCTTTGGAGCCGGGATTTTCTCGATAACGGCGTCAAAAATGGCTTCTAGGTCGCCATCCGCTTCGGGGTCGGCAGGGATGTCCTTCCAGGCTTTTCCGGCGCGACCGATTGCGTAATACACCGGGTAATGCAGCTGGTCTTCGTGTACAGCCAGTTCCAAGAATAGGTCTGCTAGCTCGTCTTCGACTTCTTTGATGCGTGAACCGTCTTTGTCGATTTTGTTGATAATAACGATGGGCTGCAGTTCTGCGGCCAAGGCTTTGCCGAGCACGAACTTGGTCTGCGGCATTGGGCCTTCTTGGGCGTCGACAATCAGTAGGCAGCCATCGGCTAGGTTGAGTGTCCGCTCGACTTCGCCCGAAAAGTCGGCGTGACCGGGCGTATCAATGATGTTGATGCGATAATCGCCGTGCTGCACAGCCGTAACTTTGGCAGTAATCGTAATACCACGTTCTTTTTCCTGATCGCCGCTGTCCATGATCAGTTCTTGGCTCATTTCGGCCTGGTTATCACGAAAGGTTTGCGACTGCTTCAAAAGCCCGTCAACCAAGGTAGTTTTACCGTGGTCAACGTGCGCGATAATCGCAATATTACGAATTTTAGTCGGATCTTGAGCAGTCTTCGGCATGTATGTATTCCTATTTATTAACAAATGTCAGGGCGTAACCAGTGCGGCCTGCGCGGCCTGCGCGGCCGATACGGTGGACGTAGTCTTGGTATGACTGCGGTTCGCTGAAGTTGATCACGTGAGTGATGTCGGCGACATCGATACCGCGAGCAGCAACATCGGTGGCGACCAAAATCTTGGTGCGGTTCTTTTTGAAGCTGTCGAGAGCGCGTTGACGCTGACCCTGTGATTTACCACCGTGAATGGCGTCGGCTGCAAAACCGCGAGCCACGAGCTCGTTGCTGAGCTTTTCTACAGAACGCTGTGTTTCGTCAAAGACGATCACCTTGGCAACTTCTTCTTGCAAAAGAATGTCGTGAAGCTTATCCATCTTTTCGTGTGTGCCACCAAAAGGCACCACGTCTTGATGAACGTTATCGCTACTGTCGCCCGTCTTTACGGAAACGGTTTGTGGGTCTTTGGAAAATGTTCGGATTAGGCCCTGCACACGAGTGTCCATGGTTGCCGAGAAAAAGAATGACTGACGCTTAGGGTTGAGCTCTTGCAAAATTGACGTTACATCATTCACAAAGCCCATATCCAGCATGCGGTCGACTTCGTCGAGCACGACTATGTCGAACAGGCTGAGGTCGAGCGTGCGGCGTTCGATGTGGTCTTTGATACGACCGGGCGTACCGATTACGATACGGGGCTTTGCGCGAAGATCGCGAAGCTGAGGGCCCATAGCCGAGCCGCCGATGAGCAACGCGCCGGTAAAACCGCCGCCCTTACCGAGGCTGCGCATTTCTTCTTCGATTTGCTGGGCAAGTTCGCGAGTTGGAGCCACGATCAGAGCCTTAGCTTGCTGACGTGTCATTAAAGCGTTCAAAACGGGGATGCCAAAAGCAGCCGTTTTACCGGTGCCGGTGTTGGCAATACCGATCATGTCCTTGCCTTCCAGGGCGGCTGGGATGGTTTGATCTTGAATTGGCGAAGGCGTTTCATAGCCCTTAGCCGTTAGGTTAGCTTGCAGGCGAGGGTCGATCTCGAAGTCAGCGAATTTGTACTGCGGTACATACGCTTCAACTTCGGCGCCTTTTGCGGCCTGCACAAAACGAGCCGGGTCAATGTATTCGCCGTGTTTTTTGGTACGGCGTTGACCACCGCCACCTCGGCGGTTATTGCGTTTTGCTGAATTATAAACTGAATATTTGTAAGAGGGCATAAAAATAGAATCCTATCTATTTACGTTGTTATTACTCGAATTGCTGAAATAAAATCGAGTAAATTAACTTCGTACTAGACCCGGATTCATTTGAACAACTACTATTACATTAGCACGATCGGCGAAGTAAGTCAACTAGCAAGACTGGTGCGCTGCTCTGCTTCGTCCATTTTTTCATTGAGCAGTACGTATGCTTGGTCATAAGCACCATCAAAGGCCTCGGTTAGGCCGGCATGGTTCATAACGCCATACGCAAATTGTAGCCCATCTTCCCCACCGAGAGCAGGATACATGTGACGGTCAATCCACTTCAGCTGAAACTTGCTGAGAGGCTGGGGCTGGGTAGCATAATCGATCATATTGAGGTAGGCGTTCGCTACTGTATCGCCCATCTTTGACTCATCAGCTTCAAAGGCATGAATTACGTCATCGATTTCTTTCATGACATATATTATATCACACTAGTCAAGTTTAAGCAATAGTTTTATCGGCGTAGTATTGACTGGTCCACCGCTGTTTTAAATCGTGGAAACTGCCATTTTCGATGCTTTCACGGATATCATCGACTAGCTTAATTATGAAGTGCTCGTTATGGATCGACATCAGTGTGTAGGCCAGAATTTCGTTGGCCTTATGGAGGTGACGGAGGTAGGCCTTGGTGTAGTTTTGACAGGTGTAGCAGGTACAATCCTCTAACAGAGGTGAAAAATCTTCATAGTACTTGAGATTTCCGATGTTTTTGCGACCCTCGTAGGTGTAAAATGAACCGTTTCGGCCGACACGGGTTGGCGATACGCAGTCAAAGGTGTCGACGCCGTTTTCGATGGCCTCAAAGATGTCATCTGGCTCGGAGATTCCGAGTAGGTGTTTTGGCTTATCCTCGGGGAGTTCTTCGTTCACCCACCGGACTATGTCGCCTAATTTGTCTTTTTCGATTGCCCCACCGATACCGTAGCCGTCAAAGTCCATGGCGCCGAGACGTTTGCTGGTTTGTCGACGCAGATCTTCGTACTGCGCGCCCTGAATCACCCCAAATAATGCCTGGTATGGCCGTTCAGGATGCTCTTTTCGGAGGCGATTCAGTTCGGTGATGCAACGCTCAGCCCAAACGTGTGTGCGCTGCAGTGATTCAACCTGGTACTCATACGGATCGACCAAAGAAGTTAATTCGTCAAAGGCGAACATGATGTCGGCGCCGATGGCGTGTTGAATTTGCATGGACAGTTCGGCTGTGAATCGATGTTTGCTGCCATCGAGATGCGAATAAAAAGTGACGCCGTCTTCATCGACAAAGGCCTTCCGATCACGCTTTGGCGTTTCGGGCTGGTCGCCCTTCATATCAATGACTTTTTTGAAACCGCTGCCCAGGCTGAGTACCTGAAAACCACCTGAGTCGGTGAAGGTAGGCCCATCCCAATTCATAAATTTTCCGAGGCCCCCGGCTTTTTCGACAAGGCCGTGTCCAGGCTGTAAATACAGATGATACGCATTGGCCAGCACAGCTTGGGCGTGGACGTCACGCACCTGCTCTGGGGTCATCGCCTTCACCGTTGCTTTAGTGCCAACTACGATAAAGGCCGGGG
>DASVMD010000015.1:0-6137 GCA_036384495.1 Saccharimonadales bacterium (SeqCode) | reverse complement strand
TGGCGGTGGCGCCGGATATATTGGCGCAGTTTGCTCCGCCACTGTCGCAGCGCTGCCATTGGTAGGCGTAGGTTGGCGAACCCGACCAGCCACCGTGAGTAGTGCGCAGCTGACCAGCCTCAGCAGTCGAGCCACTCAGCGTTGGCAAGGCATTATTCGCTGGTGCCGCTGGGCTGCCAGCCAGATACTCATCGGCGCCGGCATCACATACTGAACTTTGCGGACGACTATCGCCATCGATGTCTTTGGCGGGACAACTGGCCGGATCGCCAGCATCTATGGCCACGGAGCTGGAGCCAATGTGGTAGTCGCTGGTCCAAGCAATATTTGACAGCGTATCGTTAGTATCAGTGCCTGAGCAGCCGCCGCCATCAATCCATAGGTTATGACTGAATGACCAAGTTTGGTTGGTGGCGTTGGCGCAGCTTCCGCCACTGTAGCCGAGGTTACCGATAAAGCTACCGCTCGTACTGTGTGTCGTGCCGCTGCCCATACTCCATGCTTGCACAAAGGTGTTATTGCGGATCGTTACATTACTAATATTGGCATTTGTAGCGTCAAACGCGAGACTGTTTGTGCCTTGGCCCGAGCCTCCTGTGCCAGTTGAGGACTCAAAAATATTGTTTTCCAGCGTCAAGCCGTTAATGGCGGCCAGGCCAGAGGGAACCACCAAGGCATCTTTATTATCGCACGACTGAAAACGGTTGCCGCTGATCATAATATTGGTGCCGTCATCGATCTGCAAGCAAGCTACGGCTACCGAAGAGTTTGGCCGGTAGATATTGTGCAGAGTGACGTTCTGAATTGTGAGATGGTCGGGCGTTACCGCCGGATCATTGCCTTGATAGGCCTGGAACTCGGGGTGCACGCCGTCGTTAGTAACCGCCGCATCACCCCAGGATCCACCGCTAATTGTCAGCTGAGTGGCACCAATGGCCGACACCGCTCCGTGAAAAATCATGTTCGTCAGTGTTATGTCGGTAGTACGGTGCAGGACGGCCCAGCCAGTCGAAGTCATATCCTGAATGACGACGTGTGAGGCTCCTTTGTCTTCGTACGTGGCCCCGAAGTTAATATTGCCCACGGTGACGTCGGCATTGGTTTCGGGCCGAAAGGTAATTGGTTGCTGCGCGGAGCTTTTAGAACTATCTTCGACAAGGTTTTGGTCGGAGTAGGTTCCGGCAGCTACCACCACGCTGTCGCCAGGGCTAGCAATTTGGTAGGCATGGTTAAAGCTGAGGCACGGTGAAGCAATAGTACAGTCGTTGCTATCGCTCCCAGTTGGCGCAAGATAGTACGTGCTGGCCGAAGCGTGCACCCACTGCACGACAAAGGCGCTAATCACCATCAGAAAAGCCACGGTAAACAGCGAAATAAGCACCTTCATATGTTGGTGCTCTTCCCTGTTAATATATGCCAGAACTCGGTCTTTCATGGGCGGTGGGCTCACAGCTCTTTTTGTCTTAGCGTGTTTATGCTTATGTTGACCTCTCTATTGTACTCCTTGTGAACCATCGGTCAAACATCTTTCCTGGCTACGCAAAAAAGTGCTATTTGTTCTTGGGAGCTTTGGGGGCTGGCTTAGTGTGGGCCAACATCGTTCGAAGATTTTGCATATATTGTTCGGTGGTCATGTATATTTCCTTTTGAGTTTGAATTACTACTGTTAGAGTACGCGCTTTTAAAACGCTTATGCTGTAATAATTCTTACAGACCACTCTACCCCTGTTAATCTTGCTGTTTTGGAGGCGGTAACAGCTTACTGCCGTTGTGATACTTAGCCTGCAACATAGCTTGCTGCAGCGTCCGGATAACTTGCTCGGCCTGCTCATAGCTGACACCGACACGAGCTACCGGTGACTGGGATTTGCCGGCGCCCTGGGTAAAGGTTAGCGTGAGGCCGGCTTTATTAGCATTAACTTCAAGGCCGTCGCTATACATAGCCCGCATATCGAGGGCTAGCAGCATAATAGTGGATTTGTTGGCCAGCGGCTCACTATCGGAGCGCATTTGCTGTGGTAAGTCGCTGTCGTAATCGGCTAGCTCCCAAAGCTTAATGGCTTCGCGCTCCGGCATGCCGAAATGACTAATTAACAAGAGTAGAATTTCTTCGGCAGGGCGCTCGGCACCAGCCTCGATGCGTTGGAGGCTGCGCTCATCAATCTCAACGGCGCCCGAGACTTCGGCCAAGCTTTGCTCGGACTGCTCGCGCACGTACTTGAGGTGTTTTCCCAATGTCACATAGGGTGCATTTTGCTCACTCATACTCTTCTATAATATGCCTTGATGCACGGGGGCGCAAGTCTCTGTATACTGAGTGTATGAACATTGTCGACAACGTCAGTCTCGCCGACCATTCCACCATGGGACTGGGCGGCGTGGCCGCGCACTTGGTTGAGGTACACGATCGCATGGAAGTCCTGGAGGCCTTAACCTGGGCCCAAACTCGTAATTTGCCGGTAATTATGATCGGCAGCGGCAGCAACATTGTTTGGCGCGACGAGGGCTTTCCAGGCCTGGTGATCGTAAACGCGATTAAGGGCTTCGAGCTCTTTGAGGAAGACGCCACCAATAGCTACGTGACTATCGGTGCCGGTGAAAACTGGGATAGCGTAGTAGAGCGCACCGTAGCCGCCGGACTGAGCGGCATCGAAGCCTTAAGTTTAATCCCTGGAACCGCAGGCGCAACGCCCGTACAAAACGTGGGCGCTTACGGCCAAGAAATTTCCCAAACTTTGACTACCCTCGAGGCTTTCGACGTCGAAGCCCGCGATTTTGTCACCCTGCGTGGCAGCGACTGCGGTTTTAGCTACCG
Organism: Saccharimonadales bacterium (SeqCode); assembly: GCA_036384495.1. Lineage (GTDB taxonomy): Bacteria > Patescibacteriota > Saccharimonadia > Saccharimonadales > UBA4665 > JAQGHB01. The sequence continues at coordinate 3,322 of DASVMD010000015.1, read as the reverse complement.
AGACAGTCGCTTTAAATCTGCGGATCGCGGGCGGTTTTACATAACCGGCATCACAATACACTTGCAAAAAACTAAGCCTGCCCCGCCTTATTACACTAGCGTCCAAGCCTATTTTGACGAACACGGCATTACGGAAGTGACGCCGTCGGTGCTGCGCCAGGCGGTGATCGCCATTCGTCAATCGCGCTTGCCCGATCCGGCCACGGTGCGCAACAACGGATCGTTTTTTGCCAATCCGATTATTGCCGCTGGCGACATCGTGCAGTTGCGCGCTCAGTACCCCGAGCTGCCTGGCTGGACGCTGCCCGACGGGAACGTCAAGGTCCCAGCCGCCTGGCTGATCGAGCAAGCCGGCTTTAAAGACATGCACGACCCGGAAACCGGCATGGCCACTTGGGGCGCACAGCCGCTGGTACTAGTCAACGAGCATGCTCGAAGCACTGCCGATCTGCTAGCTTTTAAGCGGAAAATTGTTGGCGCCGTGGAAGCCAAATTTGGGATTACACTGGCGCAAGAGCCTGAGCTTTTGCCGTTGACTCCTTAAAATAATTATTTTACTATACAGCAATGAACCTTGGTGAATTTGAGTCTCCGCAGTTTCCTAATGGAGAAGACGAAGCCGACCTGACAATTGCAGTACGCCAGTTTGATAATGCTGAAGCGGCTTATTTTGACGGTGTCGAGTCGTGGTTCAACCACCCAACGGCCAGATATGAATGGACTATGGAACAATGCTACGACGATGCCATTGACGCCTACGAGGAATTAATTAGCGTGATCTTAGAAGATGAAGAATTGTCCGATACCGATCGAGCAACTCAGGTGGCAACCGTCACTGTAGAAGCCAGCACCAGGCGACTCAAGCGCTTTTTAGAAATTTCCCCAACTACAGAGATAGAGAGGGAAATTGATAGAGACGCGCTGGCGAAAAAGATAGAAAAATCTTTCATAAACGAAGAACATGAGCTATACGACATTTTAGAAGCCCTCACGGAGACCTATCGGACAGACGCGCTAAGTGACCATCATGCCTTACGAAGCATGGTCAAGAAGACATCTAAGATACGCGTTATCGATGCTTTTAATAATTTCTATTATTCACAAAGAAGAGACGAAGCTACACAACATGCACTGGAGACAGGTAAAATCGCGGTTGGGGTTGCTATCGGCGGCTTTATTTTACGCCACCTATAGGCTACTGGTCGCTTGGCAATGGGAATTGTAGTGCGAATTGCTTAACTTCATTACTTAACGTGTTAAGTAATGCTTCGTCCTCTCTGTTATCGATGGCTTTTTTCATCCATTCGGCGATTTTTTCCATATCTTTTTCTTTGAGGCCGCGGGTGGTGATTGCTGGCGTGCCCAGTCGAATGCCACTCGGGCGAAACGGTGGCAGCGGATCGTCTGCTACAGCGTTTTTGTTGAGCGTTAAGCCGATTTTATCAAGCGCCGCTTCGGCAACACCGCCATCAATACCAAAGCTCTTGTAGACATCGGCCAGAATAAGGTGATTGCTAGTGCCGCCTGTTATGAGCTCAAAGCCGCGAGCTTGTAAAGCGTCTGCGAGAGCTGCGGCGTTCTTAACGATCTGCTCGGCGTACTGCTTAAATTCGGGCTTGAGGGCCTCACCGAAAGCAACGGCTTTGGCCGCAATAATATGCTCGTGCGGGCCACCCTGCATACCTGGGAAGATAGCACGATCAATGAGGGTTGGTATGTTCTCGAGCGTCTTTTCCGGAGCGCGCAGCGGGTTGCCCACGGTGCCTTTGCTCAAGATTAAGCCGCCGCGTGGACCACGCAGGGTTTTGTGCGTCGTAGTCGTAATGACATGAAAACCGTAATCAAAGGGATTTTTGGCCACGCCGCCAGCGATCAGGCCGGCGATGTGTGCCATATCGGCCATCAGTAGAGCGCCGACTTCATTGCCGATTTCGGCAAACTTGGCGTAGTCCAGCTCGCGCGGATAAGCACTAAACCCTGCCAAGATGATTTTTGGTTTATGCTTGAGGGCAAGCTCCCGAAGTTCTTCGTAATCGATTTCGCCCGTTTTGATGTTCTTCATTTTGTAGCGGACAAAGTTATACAACTTCGCTGAGCGCGTTACCGGTGCGCCATGCGTTAGGTGGCCGCCATGACCAAGGTCCATGGCGATAACCGTATCGCCCGGTTCGAGCCACGCTGAGTAGACGGCTTCGTTGGCCGGTGCGCCAGAGTGCGGTTGGACATTGGCGTGATCGGCCTTAAACAGTTTCTTGGCGCGGTCAATGGCCAGCTGCTCTACCTTGTCGGTATTTTCTTGGCCGCCGTAGTAGCGCTTGCCTGGGTAGCCTTCGGAGTATTTATTAGTGAAAATACTGCCCATAGCGGTAAGTACGTCACGACTGACATAGTTTTCGGATGGGATTAACTCCAGGCCTTCGCGCTGGCGTTTTTCTTCGTCGGCTATCAGCTGGGCTACAATATTGTCTTGCATAGGTTTTCTCCTCGTTTAGTTTCAGTATAGAGTCGGTGGAGGAGAAAAGCTAGATCATAGGCCTAGTATAGCAACATTTTGACAAAAAGCAGTAGCAATTTTATTTGTTATAAACATATCACATATGGTATGATCTGGAGCATATGGATGCAACAAATGAGAAAATTGGCAACTTAATTGCTCAGATACGACAAGAGAGAGGCCTCACACAGGCGGAGTTTGCCCGACGTCTGTCTACCTCGCAATCGGCGGTAAATCGTATGGAGCATGGCCGCCAGAACCTCAGCATGGAAACCCTGGGGCGCATCAGCGACGTGCTTAATAAGCAGCTCATTTCACTCAGCAGTGGTGCCGTGAATTTCCGCGTCGAAGGCGGACATGAATTGCACGGCGACATCACGCTTAAAACTAGTAAAAATGCCGCTGTTGGCCTATTATGCGCCAGTTTGCTGAACCACGGCGTGACTCGGTTTAAGGCGTTCCCGCGAATCGAAGAAGTCTACCGCATTATAGAAGTGCTGGAGAGTATGGGCGTAGTCGTAAAGTGGTTGCCCGGCAACGACCTGGAAATTCGTCGGCCTGCGAAACTAAAGCTTGATCGGCTCAATGCCCAGGCTGCCCGTAAAACCCGCAGCGTGCTTATGATGATCGGCCCGCTGATGCATGAGTTTGGCGAGTTCAAGATTCCCTACGCTGGCGGTTGCAAATTGGGCACCCGTACGGTCGCGCCGCACTTGTACGCCCTGGAAAACTTTGGCGTCGATATTGTGGCCAGCTCCGGTTACTACAACGTAAAAGTTAAAAAGAAACCGGCGGGTCGATTTGTGCTGTATGAATCAGGCAACACCG
>DASVMD010000014.1:0-13325 GCA_036384495.1 Saccharimonadales bacterium (SeqCode) | reverse complement strand
CCTTATAATAGCGCTTGTGACTCCTCAAAATAAAAAGTTTTTCGGCCGTCTCACGCAAGAAGACAAGGCGCTTGGGCGGCTTATGCGACCGTCGTGGCTAAGCGGTTTGCTTGTTGTTGTGGTAAGCCTGGTGATCGTTGTTGGCGCAGTGGTTGCCATGCAGTTTCGATCCAGTGACTTCCACTACTTGTACCAGTTGCAAAATCAAAAGCCCCAGGCCGTCGCCAATAACTACCAAACCCTCAACAATGGCGTAACCAGTAACGCGCTGATTAGCGATATCCCACTTATATTGCTATGGGGCGGCATCGGCCTGATTGTTTATTGGTGCACCATGAGCCTTATCAGGGCGTATCGCTCCGTGGGTGAGCTGGAAATGGAACTAAATTACGTGCATGCCAACCGACAGGAACTCATTCATCAAACGGTGTGGACGGTGCTGGTGCGTATCGTCGTGCTCCTGAGTTGGTTTTTATATCTTCAAGCCACTGTCCATCTGCTTATCCCGTACGCCGTGGCTATCGGCTATGCTGCCAGTGGCGCAAATGGCGTTATTCTTGGGGCTGCCTATATGGCCTGGGGCGTAGGGCTGCTGAGCGTCGTGCTCCATATACACGTGGTGCTTTTGCGTCTGCTGTTTTTGCGCCCACGATTATTCGGCAACGGTTAAGCTTGTTTTACCTCTGTAAATATGCTATAAATAGAGGATGAACGAGCTAAAACACATAGACGAATTCAAAGCAGTGCTCGCCAATTATCGCCCTTCCACTGCTTCACTCAATACCCTGTCGCAAACTCGTTTGGTGCTGTTGGTGGCGCCTACCTCATCGGGCCGCAACACCGCCATCCGCGAAATTATGAAAACCGGTGACTATTATTTTGTCATCTCCGACACTACCCGCCTGCCACGCGAAAATGACGGCATCATGGAGCAAGACGGCGTTGAGTATTGGTTCCGCAGCGAAGCCGACATGTTGGCCGATATCAAAAAGGGTGCCTTTTTGGAGGCGGCAGTTATTCATGAGCAGCAAGTATCAGGCATAAGTATCCGTGAACTGCAAAAAGCCACCGAGTTGCAAAAAATAGCTATTACCGATGCCGAGATCGCCGGCGTGGTGAACACCATTAAGTACAAACCCGACACCCTGGCAATTTTTATGGTTCCGCCAAGCTTTGATGAGTGGCAGCGCCGCCTCAAACACCGCGGTGAAATGCCGCCGGTTGAGTACCGCCGCCGCATGGAAAGCGCCATTTTAGAGTTCGAAGCGGCGCTTAGCAATGACTGCTACAAATTCGTCATTAACGACACAGTCGAACACGCCGCCGAGCAGGTAAACCGCCTGGCAAAACTCAACGAAATCGACCAAGACTTGCAGAGCCAAGCTCGCGATAAAGCCCAGCAACTGCTATTAGCCACCCGCGAACTTGTCAGAAGCCTCAGTAATTAGACTTGTTAGCACTCTTGACACTCGAGTGCTAAAATATTACTATACCAAGAGTAATTATAAGAGTATGGATCTATGACTAATCGCCAGCAAAGTATCCTCAGCGCCATTATTGAGCAGTACGCCGAAGTCGCTAGCCCGGTGGGCAGTACGCTGCTAGCCAAGCTGTTTAATGTTAGTTCGGCGACCATTCGGGCCGAAATGGCCGAGCTGGAGCGCCTCGGTTACATCGGTCAGCCGCACACTAGCGCTGGGCGTATCCCAACCGACAAGGGCTATCGTTTTTACGTTAATAGCATTGGCGAAAACGGCAATGCCAGCTTGCCCGAACGCCGCGCCGAACGAGCTCTCGCATCTCGCGTCCAAAATGCCGGTGCGCCGGAGCGCATGATCCGCAATGCCGTCGATACTTTAGTAGAATTAACCCATAACCTCGGCCTAGCCACTATTGGTAATCAGTTGTATATCAGCGGTTTGTCGAATTTATTTGGGCAGCCGGAATTTATTAACGGCATGCAGGTCCAGCAGGTTGCTCAGCTCCTCGATAACCTCGAACCATGGCTGCGCGAAGCCGCTCCCAACGAGGCTTTGAGCGTGTATATTGGACAGGAAAATCCCGTGGGCCGCACGGCTGGCTGCACCCTTATCATTAGCCGTTTCAGCAGCCCGTTTAGCGACCGCAGCTACATCGGCACGCTCGGTCCCACCCGCCAAAGCTACCGCGAAGTTATGAACCTGGTGTCGCGCGCCGGACAAGAATTAGAGGAGGTTTTATATGATTAGTCCAAATACATTCACCGAAGAGGCTAAGCCGATGCCGCTAATGATGCAAGCCGTAGGCGCTGTCGCCGTACTCGGCGTGGGGGCTGGTGTTGCCGTGTATAACAAGATTAATCCTGAGCACGCTACTCTTGACCAATTGTTCCTAAGCGAACCTACATATGACACAGGACAGTAGTATGAGTGATAAAAAGCCTAAAACTAAACCATCCGATCTCGAAGCATTTCAAGCTCAAATTGATGAGCTGACTCAGGCACTGCAGCGCGAGCGCGCCGATGCCACCAACATCCGCCGCCGCCATGAGGCCGAAATTGCCCAACTGCGGACGCGCGTTAAGGCTACAGTTATTAGCGATCTGTTGCCGGTTATCGATAATTTTGAGCGGGCGTTGAAGCACGTACCGGAGGATCTGCAAGACAACGACTTCGTCAAAGGCGTGCAAGGAGTCGTTAAGCAGTTCGAAAAAACGCTGGCCGATATCGGTGTTGAGCGCATCAAAACTGTTGGTGAGCCGTTTAACCCAGAATTCCACGAAGCTGTCAGCATGGAAGAAGGCGAGGGCGGCCAGGAAATCGTTAGCGAAGAGTTGCAGGCCGGCTACAAAATTGGCGATGATGTTATCAGGCACGCCATGGTTAAAGTTAAAAGCTGATGTCTCGTATGAATATTAATGACGAACGTAGGAAAGCATCAGTAAGAGGATTAAGAGAAATACTGCCATCACCTGTAGATCGGGCAAAAGTGTACGGCACGTATATAGGTGAGCGCGTGAAAGTGGCAGGTTATGAAGCTTTTATGGCTTTCCATGGAGACGCTAAAGAATTTGCAGAAGTTCGTGCAAAACACACTACGCAAATAGAAACGAAAGTCGCCCAAAAAGTACTTGAGCTAGTGTAAATTAGCACTCTTGACACGAGAGTGCTAATTTACTAAACTGGCACTATAACCTTACAACTGCTAACTATAAGGAGCTAATTATGAGCAAAATCATCGGAATTGACCTCGGTACAACTAACTCGGCGATGGCTGTTATGCAGTCCGGTAAGCCGGAAATTATTGCTAACTCCGAAGGCAATCGCACCACGCCATCGGTGGTGGCTGTTAATAAAAACGGTGAACGCTTGGTGGGTCAGGTGGCTCGTCGCCAGCAGGTGACTAACCCTAAAAACACTATTTACGAAGTTAAGCGCCTGATTGGCCGCAACTTTAGCGACAAAGAAGTGCAGCGCGACCTCAAGCTGATGGGCTACGAAATCATCAAGAGCGGCAACGGCGTGAAGGTAAAGATGGCCGACAAAGAGTACAGCCCTGAGGAAGTCAGCGCCATGATTCTCGGCAAGCTTAAGAGTGACGCCGAAAGCTTTTTGGGTGATAAAGTCACCGAAGCGGTGATCACCGTGCCGGCTTACTTCGATGACTCGCAGCGCCAAGCCACCAAAGACGCTGGCAAAATCGCCGGCCTGGAAGTGAAGCGCATTATTAACGAGCCAACCGCAGCCGCGTTGGCTTACGGCCTCGATAAGGCCGACAAAAAGGACGAAAAGATCGCCGTTTACGACCTTGGTGGCGGTACCTTCGACGTGTCCATTCTGGAGCTCGGCGACGGCGTTTTTGAAGTAAAATCCACCAACGGCGACACCCACCTCGGCGGCGCCGACTTCGACCGCGTTGTCATCAATTACTTTGCCGATGAATTTAAGAAAGAGCACGGCATCGACATCACTAACGACAATGCTGCCATGCAGCGCCTGCGTGACGAAGCCGAAAAGGCCAAAATTGAGCTATCGACCGCTCAAGAAGTCGATGTTAACCTGCCGTTCTTGACCGCTGATGCCGAAGGCCCCAAGCACTTCGAACACAAACTGACTCGATCCAAACTGGAAAGCCTAGTAGGTGAGCTAATCGACAAAACTGCCGCACCATGCGAAAAAGCCCTCAAAGACGCCGGTGTCAAAGCCAGCGAAATCGACGCTGTAGTGCTGGTCGGTGGTATGACCCGCATGCCAGCAGTCCAGGAAAAAGTGAAGGCTATTTTTGGCAAAGACCCCATGAAGGGCGTAAACCCCGACGAAGTTGTGGCTATCGGCGCAGCTATTCAGGGCGGCGTTCTACAGGGCGACGTTAAGGACGTGCTGCTGCTCGACGTAACCCCACTAAGCCTTGGCATCGAAACTATGGGTGGCGTCATGACCAAGCTCATTGAGCGCAACACCACCATCCCAACCAGCAAGTCCGAGGTCTTCTCAACCGCTGCCGATAATCAGCCTCAAGTAGAAATCCATGTGGGCCAGGGCGAACGCGACATGATCGAAGGCAACAAATCACTCGGTCGCTTCATCCTCGATGGTATCCCACCAGCCCCACGCGGCGTTCCGCAAATTGAAGTTACCTTTAACATCGACGCCAACGGCATCCTCAATGTCACCGCCAAAGATAAGGGCAGCGGCAAGGAGCAAAGCATCACCATTTCCGGCTCCGGCAATCTCGATAAAACCGAAGTCGAAAAAATGGCCAAAGAAGCCGAAGCTCACGCCGACGAAGACAAGGCCAAGAAAGAACTCGTTGAAGCCCGTAACATCTTAGATAGCGCCGTCTACCAGGCCGAAAAGCTCAAGAAAGACAACGGCGATAAAATTTCGGACGACGACAAAAAGACGCTCGATGAAGCCGTCGAAGCAGCTCAAAAAGTTGTAAAAGACGAAAAGGCCAGCAAGGAAGACCTCGAAAACGCGGCTAAAGAGCTGAATGACAAGTTAATGCCTATCGGCGCTAAAATGTACGAGCAAGCCGAAGCTTCCAGCGAAGACGCACCAGAAGAGGACAGTAAAAAAGACGACAGCATCGAGGGCGAAGTCGTTGACGATAAAAAGGAAGATAAATAGTGCGGCGCCGCGAACAAGTTCCCTCAAGCGTTCAATCTCTGTCTCCAGAAGCCTTGCGCCAAGTAATGGATGATTCACTGTTGGTTGCAGATGGTGTTATTACCCCACCAGAAGAGCCGGTTAATATGCCAACTAGTGTGACAGTTCGCCGTCTAGATGTCGAAGAAGCGCAGCCAGCTATGACGCATCTTTGCGACTACAATTTTGGCGACGATTCATTCGGAAAAGCCTAGCCTAGTACCATGAGTCAGTTTTCGGAGCACATGCCGGTCTCAGAATTCGACAGCATCCTGCCCGAACTGGTGCACGGCAAAGTGGGTCACACGGCTGTGTACGCCGTCCACCTCGGTGAGCACGCCCAGCTGACTGCAGGCCAGCGGATGTATCAGGCTCATGGCGCTCTGCAGGATGGCGTGGCCTACGGCTTGCTATTAACTGGTTTTGAGTCACCTGAAGATAATTTGCGAGTGGTAGCACGAAAAATAACTGCCGTAGGTGGCCGTACAGTACTGGAGCAAACCATAGTCACCGAAGGGTTCGGCTCGGCCAGCCCCAAAATTCGCGAGCCTCACCAGCAAGACGCCAATATATTTAACGCTGCCCTCGGAGTGCTCACTGACATACACATAGAAGATTTGCTGCTAAGCAGTAAGAGTAAGTAGAATAGAGATATATGGCACAACGAGATTATTACGAAGTACTGGGAGTAAAAAAGGACGCCTCGCCCGACGAGATCAAGAAGGCGTTTCGTCGTGCCGCGGTTGAACACCATCCGGATCGTGGCGGTGACGAAGCTAAGTTCAAAGAGCTCAATGAGGCCTACGAAGTCCTCAAAGATACCGACAAGCGCAAACGCTACGACCAATTCGGCCATGCCGGCGTAGGTGGTGCCGGGGGCGGCGGGAATCCGTTTGGCGGTTATGGCCAGGGCCAGAACGTTAATTTTGACTTTGGTGATCTAGGCTTGGGCGATATCTTTAGCAGCTTCTTTGGCGGTGGCGCCGGCCATCAGGGTTCACGGCGCCAAGCCCGTGGCCGCGACGTGGAAACCAGCGTGGAGATCAGCTTTGAGCAGGCCGTTTTTGGCACCGAAGTAGACGTAATTTTAAACATTGCCGATACCTGCGAGCACTGCAAAGGCACCACCGTAGAGCCCGGACACGAACTCAAAACCTGCGACCAGTGCCAAGGCTCCGGCCAGGTCGTAACAGTGGCTCGCACGATTTTTGGCAATATCCAGCAGGCTACAGTCTGCCCCAAATGCCACGGCAGCGGCAAAATTCCCGAAAAGGTTTGCTCGGTTTGTCATGGCAAGGGCACTCAAAACCGCAAGCAAACCATCCAGCTTAAAATTCCGGCTGGTATTGATGACGGTGCCACTATCAGGTTGCGCGAACACGGCGAAGCCATCGCCAACGGCCCCAAGGGCGATCTTTACGTAAACATCCGTGTGAAGCCGCACAAACACTTCACTCGCGAAGGTGACTTAATTTTGAGCGAAGAACACGTCGACATGGTCGATGCCGCTCTGGGCACCGAAATCGACGTCGAAACCGTGGACGGGCCGATTCGCATGAAAGTACCGGCCGGCACGCAATCCGGCTCGGACTTTAAGCTATCCGGCCACGGCGTACCGCATATTAAGGGCTCCAGCCGCGGCGCCCACATCGTGACGGTTACGGTTGATACGCCGACTAAGCTCACTAAGAAACAACAAGAGCTACTACAGCAATTCAACCAGCTCGACGACAAAAAATCGAAACGCTTTTTCGCCTAAGCTACATCGCGACGACGAACTTGGCTCTTAACGTGATACATCGAAGCATCCGCTTCGGCAAGTATAACGCCGAGGTTATGAAGAGCATAGCCAGCGTCATACACGGCGCTTCGGCCTACAGATCCACCGTAACTAAGCCCTCGAGAATTTTGTGCTGAGGCGTCGCCGATGGCTGCTGTTAAGCGCTGTTGGGTGGCATCGGCGGCTGCAATATCATCCTCTGGGTTTTGATTTGGTTCGATGGTTTCAAGATAAGCGAATTCATCACCGCCAAAGCGAGCTAAAATATCGTTAGCTGTTTGCGGCGTTAAAGCTTCTGTTGCTTCAAGTAGAATTTCATCACCAACTGCGTGGCCTTCACGGTCGTTAATGGCTTTAAACCCATCCAGGTCAACGAGATGGATAACAACTTTTTTGCCTAGTCGTGCTGCGCGGCTAATGAGATTGTCGGCTTCCTGAAAGAACCCATTACGATTATAGGCGCCAGTTAGTTGGTCATGGGTAGCTTGGTGATGAAGCTCGGCGATATGCTCCCGCACTGCGCTGGCGGCAAGGGCAAGCGCTGGGTCTTCGTGCTGGGCATAAACCTCTAAGGTTGTTAGATGCTGCTCAATGCCGGCATCCACTGTTCCACGTTCTGGGTCACTCATACGCTATATTATATCACATCTGTCAATAGTTTGCAAGACTTTTGCTAAAATAACAGATACCACTTGCCAAATTCCGCTTATGGCTAGATAATGGAAATCAAATGAAACGTACGTCTTTTGATCAGAAAGGCTTTATACCATTACTGCTGACAATTTTACTGATTGTGGCGGGGATTATTTACCTGATATTCACGCGCGTCATGAACGCCAGCAATTAGCAGCAAATCGCCGTAAAATACTGTTGTATAAGTTACTCATATATGATATAATTTAACTACTGAAATGAGTATTTCATGGTCACCGTTTAAGCGCCGTAAGCCGGCTCCGGTTCTCGTGGGCCGGATTGTGCATGTCGGTTTGCCGGAACTTGGCATAGAAGATGTTAACGCCAAGGTTGATACCGGCGCTTTTTCGGGCGCTTTGCACGCCACGGATATCCAGGAGCGAACCAAAGCCGATGGAACGACAGTGTTGCGGTTTAAGGCGGCGAATTGTCGCAAAACCACTCAGCTAAGCACCTATACGATTCGGCGGGTAAAAAGCTCTAACGGTGTGGTTTCGCAGCGCTACGGTATCGATACGGTAGTGCGCATTAAGGGGCGAGATTACCCGTTGCACATCACCCTGACTGATCGCTCGGACATCAAATATCAGGTGCTGATTGGCCGTAAGTTCCTCCGATCGCACGGATTTTTGGTTGACGTATCAAAAAGTAAAACGTAAAGTTGTTCTGCTACATGAATATTGCAATTCTATCGAAAGGTCCTGGAAACTATTCCACCAAACGCCTCAAAGAGGAGGCTGCAAAACGCGGCCACAGTGTCAGGGTTATTAACTATGCCAAGTGTTATGTGACACTGGAGAGCGGCCGGCCGGTGGTGCGTTATAGCGGTAAAGAAGTTACCGGCATTGATGTGGTTATCCCGCGCATCGCCTCCAATTTAACGAAGTACGGCACATCGATTGTGCGTCAGTTTGAAATGCAGAACGTGCCTACCGTGTCGAGTTCGATTGCCATTGTGCGCTCGCGCGACAAACTTCGCAGTACGCAGTTGCTGGCAAAGGCTGGCGTGGGTATTCCAAAAACCGTGTTTGCCCGCGAAACTGCTGACCTGGACGACGTCTTGGAACAAGTGGGCGGTGCACCAGTAATTATTAAAGTTGCCCGCGGCACGCATGGCAACGGTGTGGTGCTGGCCGAAACCAAAAAAGCTGCCAAGGCGGTAATGCAAGCCTTTTACGTGGAGGGCGTGAGCTTTATCGTGCAGGAGTTTGTGGCCGAGTCGGCGGGTGTAGATATCCGCGCCATTGTGGTGAATGGCAAGGTTGTAGCTAGCATGTTGCGCCAAAGTTTGGATGATGATTTTCGCTCTAATTTGCACCAGGGCGGTGAAGGAATTATGGTTAAATTGTCGGCCGCCGAGCGCAAAACCGCTCAAAAAGCCGCCAAGGCTACCGGTCTGCCAGTTTGTGGCGTGGATATGATGCGTTCTGAGCGCGGCCCGCTGGTTTTGGAAGTGAATTCTTCACCAGGTTTTGGTATTGAAAAGGTTACTGGTGCCAATGTTGCTGCCGCGATTATCGACCAAGCAGAACAGGTAGCTAAATCTGGCCGCCGCAAAGACAAAGTCGGCGCCTAGGCCCCACTAGTCGTCATAGCACTTATGCTATATAGTTACTGATATGTCTCCCGAAATTATTCTCGGTGCAATTATCGCTGTTCCGGTTGTTATTTTAATGCTGCTGCGAGTTAACGCTGCGCTAGTGTTTTTGAGTTTGTGTCTGGGCAATGTGCTAGTGCAGTTTGTGGCGCCGGACGCTAATCAGTTTTTTACGCTGTTTTCGGCGCATGTGCCAAAAGGTGTTGATACTGGCAACAACACGGTAAAGATTGTGCTGCTTTTGCTGCCAGTGATTCTAACGGCGATTTTTATGATTCGCACGGTGCACGGCCACGGCCGTCTAGCCCTTAATCTTCTGCCGGCTGTAGGTGTGGGCCTGCTCGGTGGTTTATTGGTCGTGCCTCTGCTGCCAGCCGGCTTGTCACACGACATTGTCAATGACAACTTGTGGCAGCAGGTACAGCGCGCCCAAGATTTAATTGTAGGCTCGAGTGCTTTAGTTTGTTTATTAGTGCTTTGGGTGCAGCGCCCCAAAACTGGTGAAGGCAAACATGGCAAGCATAAAAAATAAACGTTGCTTTTATCGCATCAGCCATTATACTTATGCTTAATTAAGCAAATGTGTAGCACATGCCAAATTTAATTGAACTGCGTAACGTAACAAAGACATACAAACTCGGCGATGAAACGCTCCATGCGCTCGAAGATGTGAGCTTTAGTGTGCAGGCAGGTGACTTTGTTGCCATCACAGGGCCGTCGGGCTCTGGTAAGTCTACGCTTGCCAACATTATTGGCGGCCTTGATCGTCCTACAAGCGGTACGGTGGTGGTCGCAGATAACGATTTGTCGCATGTACACGACGGCAAGCTGTCGGAGTATCGGAACAAGAACATTGGCTTTGTATTCCAATCGTTTAACCTGCAAGGCACACAAACTGCTTTAGAAAATGTCATGTTGCCTTTGATATTTGCTAAGGTGAAGCCCAAGGAACGCAAAGTGCGAGCTCTTGAATGTCTTAAGTCTGTGGGACTTGAGGATCGAGTAAGGCACCGACCTGCACAGCTTAGCGGCGGTCAGCGGCAACGGGTAGCAATCGCTCGCGCACTCGCCATCAAGCCAAGTATTATCATTGCCGACGAGCCGACAGGAAATCTGGATAGCGCTCGTGGTGAAGAAATCATGAAACTACTCAAAGACCTTAACAAACAGGGAATCACCCTGGTGATTATTACGCATGATCAGAATATTGCTCGCCAAGCCGGTCGGATTGTGCAGATTCACGACGGTCATTTAGTGGAGCGAAAAGGGTAGCCATGCGATTTACGGATTACATTTTGCTGGCTTTCCGCAATATCCGTCGTCAAAAGTTACGCAGCGCGCTCACTATTTTTGCAGTTGTGATTGGTGCTACCAGTGTCACTATTATGCTGTCGCTCGTATTTAGTCTTAAGGGTTTTATGACCAAGCAATTTGAACAGAACGGTACCTTTCAGCAAGTGGCAGTCTCGCCACAGCAAGACATAACTTGGGATAGCCGCAACAACGGTGGTAATAGTAACTGTACGGATTGTGTGAAGCTTACCGATGACCTGACGGCTAAGATTGCCGAAGAAGACCACGTCATCGGGGTCGCCCGCCAGGTTGGCAACGGCTGGTTCCAAGCTTTGCAATATGGAAATAAAAAACCACTTCGCATTCAGCAGATGTCTGCCTACGACGCCAATGGTATTTTGCCAAGTAATGTTCTCGCCGGACGCGATATTCGTTCTACCGACAAAGACGGTGTCGTTACCATTAGCTCGGATTACGCAAAAGCACTCGGATTCAATAAAAATCAGTATCAGGAAATGATAGGTCAGCAAATAACATTGATCAGCCAGAACTACTACACCGGTGTTGGCTCTGACCCCAAAAAGGCTTTTGAAGAACAGACAGCCTGGTTTAGCGCGCATCCTGGCGCTGACGGGCGGGATTATCAGCCTACGCCCGTTAAGCTGACTGCTAAGATTGTGGGGATCGTAAGCCCCGATCAGGGCGATTATGTCGTCCGTGTGCCGCTCGATTGGGCGCGGGGTATGAGCTTTAATCAGTCATATCAGGTAACTCAAGCAGATCAAGAGGCGGCCCAGGCCAAATGCCGTAATACTCGATCTCCGTGCAACTCACAGGCCGAGCCAAGCCTGGTGGTCACCGATGAACTCGCAAAACAAGGCTACAATTCGCTGATCGTAAAAGTCGATAAGTCATCAAATGCGGTAGCAGTGGCTAAAAAGATTAAGAATAAATACCATGTCGGTGCGATTGACGCGCAAACCGAAATTAAGCAGCAGCTTGCCGTATTTAACATCTTGGGAGCTGTGCTTGGTGGTATCGGCGGTATCTCGCTTTTCGTGGCGGCTGTGGGCGTAGTAAATACAATGATCATGGCAATTCTTGAACGGACCCGAGAGATTGGGGTTATGCGGGCGGTAGGAGCAAAACGGGGCACTATTAGCCGACTGTTCACTTTCGAGGCATCCTTGCTCGGCTTCTTGGGCGGTGTACTCGGCCTCGGTGTGGGCTATGGGTTGGTGCTTATTGCCAACCCGCTGATCAACAAGCAACTTTCCAGCAACGGCATAGCGAGCCGTAACATCATTACGTTGCCGCTGTGGTTAATCCTGACGGTTATTCTGATAACTACCGCCATCGGCATGCTCGCCGGACTGTATCCAGCGCGTCGGGCAGCCAAGCTTGACCCCGTTGAAGCGTTGCACTACGAGTAGTATACGATTGACTTTTTGCTCAAAATACGGATAATGTAAGGAGTTAATTCGACGCCCGTCCGTCACGACGGGCCCATAGCTCAGCTGGTTAGAGCACCTGCCTTTTAAGCAGGGTGTCGTGGGTTCGAGTCCCACTGGGCCCTCCATATTAGTAAAATCAGCCCCTTCGGGGGCTTTTTTAGTACCACCGTATCTGTAAATTGCACTAATTTCTGGTATATAAACTTTTTTGTCTGGTGAAAGCTGTATTCCCGCAGGAAAAAGCATTTGTTTATATACACGCATCGTAGACTTATCTTGCTGCCACCATTTCGTACCTAAGTTATCCATGATGTCGAAAGCGTAGATAATGAACTCGTCAAAGTCCTTCTCGAAGTTTTGAGCCTCTGTCGCAGCCTTTTCAGCTTCGGCAATCTCCGATTTAATAGCTTCAATTTTATCCTTGATTTCACGCTTCATTTCCAAGTCTTGCTCAGCGAGGTAACTATCCATAGCAACGCTCTTCTTGTCTTTAAGAATCTGAACCCTTCCAAAGGCGATTCTAGCCCTCTCCATACGTTCCACCTCGTAGTTAGACCAAACCTTACGCATGTGTTTCTTGAGCTTTTCTCTTTGTTCATTAGAAAGGAGGAGCCTTGCCAGCTCCTCCGTTATTCCTGCATGAAACGTTTCCTGCCTCACTCCTAAATTGCATACACGGCAACGGTAGCGACGATAACGCTTGAAGTTTTTCTTCGCACCGTTATTTTGCCAGTAGCCAACCAAGCGAGGGTTAGGTTTATTGGCAAGCACACAATCAGCACATTCGGCCTCATTAGACAGTAGGAATTCGGGATTGTTGCGATCCACTATGAAACGCTTGCCTTTGTTGTTGGCTATCGCAACCAATATCTCGTGTTCTTCTGGTGTAATCATAGGCTTGTGCAAACCGCTGTTATTTATTTCGGGCCAATCAGCCAGCTTCACGACACCACAGAAGTATGGTTCGCACATAAGTGCTTTCCAACGATACATGTCGATAGTCTTACCACCAACTGCTTTTGGTCCATAGTTCTTAGTGCGTAGGCCATCGGCTGTTGCCCGCTTTAAGCCCTCGCTAATATCGCACTCTCCCGCAATCATAGCCTTGAAGGCGTTACGCATGGCTGACCAGTTTGGCTCGTCGGGAACATGTAGTCCAGGAACATCAGAAGTTTTATAGCCCGTATGTGGATTGCTTGGGTAGTAACCAGCACGTATCTTAGCCATCATCTTTTCTGGTGTCTTGTGTATGCGTTCATTGTTACTCTGCTCAGCACGATATACGTCAATAAGCTCATCGAACACAGTCCTGTCGTCATCTGGGTCAATGTCAGGACGGTTTGCATGTACGAGACGAACGTTAATACGTTTGAATTCCATCT
>DASVMD010000013.1:0-12206 GCA_036384495.1 Saccharimonadales bacterium (SeqCode) | reverse complement strand
TTCGTGAATCCGGCTCTATTGAGCAAGACGCCGACGTGGTGGCTTTTTTGTATCGTGAGGAGTACTACAACCCCGAATCGGACCGAAAAAACATCATGGACGTACTGATTAAGAAACACCGTAACGGCCCCATTGACAATGTGGAGCTGTATTTTGACCGCGACAAGCAAAAAATTAGCAGCATTGAGCGCCGTCAAAGCGATCCGTTCACCGAGTAATACCAAAATAACCGTAGGCCAGGTATAATTACCGTAAGCATGAAACGACTTCTCACGTATTTCCGCAAGCATCGCCCCCAGATTACAGCCGTTGCGGCCATATCTGTAGCACTTCTGGCTCTCATGTGGTGGAGACTCGGCACGCTGGTGTCCGGGCTCAGCCCAACGGAGGTAACTGCCGCCAACACGCCGGTAGGGCTGCACGGGATCTACGCCCACCCCTTATATTTGCCGCTGGAGCTGGTCCGCTCTATGGTGTTTTTTGCCAAGCCCGACCACGGCGCGTTTTTAACACGCCTGCCGAACACGCTGTTTGGTATTGCGGCCATTTGGGCCGTTTGGCGCACGCTTAACATCTGGCACGGCCCGCGAACTGCCGCTTTTGCCACAGCTCTATTTGCCACCAGCGCCTGGACACTGCACACCAGCCGCCTGGCCAGCTTTGATGTACTGTACTTGTGTGCCGCACCTCTGTTATTGCTCTGCTACCTCGAACTGCAAAAGCGACCAACTAGTGCGCTCGTTTGGTACGGTACGGCGCTAGTGTGGGGGTTGTGTTTATACATTCCAGGGCTGGTATGGTTGGTTGCGCTGAGCGCTTTCCGGCAACGAAAGGCCATTGCTACTGGTTGGCGGCACTTCGCCAAAACCTGGCAACGTGCACTATACCTGTTAGCCAATATAATCTGGTGGCCTCTGTTACTGCACGATATTATCAAGCACACCGACCACCTAAAAGCCTGGGCAGGTCTACCAAATCACTTTGCTGCGCCCGCAACCGTTCTCAAGCAGTTAGTACTGGTGCCGGTACATCTGTTTGTACGTGGCCCCAAAGATGCCGAGCGCTGGCTTGGACAGCTGCCACTCTTCGATATTTTTACCCTTGTGGTGTGCCTGCTCGGCGTCTATTTTTACCTACGCCACTGGCAGGCTTCACGCACCAGGCTACTGGGGAGTTTTTTGGTTGTCAGTGGGGTGCTGGTCGGGCTTGGAGGCCCAGTTAGCCTGAGTTTTTTGGTGCCTATCTTGTACATGATCTCGGCCACCGGCATTGCGTATCTGTTACACAACTGGTTGCGCACCTTCCCGGTCAACCCGATTGCCAGGGGCGTAGGCATTGGGCTCATTTCCGCAGCCGTTGCTTTTAGCTGTATCTACAACCTGCGCGCTTACTTCGTGGCCTGGCCGCATAATCATGTTACAGAGGCGACCTTTCGCGCTGACCCCTAGTGCTGTATACTGGAATTATTAGGGAGGAACGAATATGAGCCGATTTGACCAAGCCAAGATGCTAATGCGTGTCAAAAAAATCCAGAGCGAACTACAAAAGATGATTATCACCGTCGAAAAAGGTGACGGAGCCGTTACCGTTGAAATCAGCGGCGAGCAGAAGATCAAGAAAATTAAGATTGACCCGGACTACGTCGATCTCGATGATATCGGTCAGCTAGAGCGCTGGATTGAAGACGCCGTAAAAGAAGCCATTGCCGAAAGCCAAAAAGTGGCTGCCGAGAAGATGCAACCCATGATGGGCGCCCTCGGCAACCTCGGTATGTAACCTGTTGCGCGATGGCCATACTGCCTCCAGCCTTACAAAATCTTATTGATGCCTTTGGCTTACTGCCAGGGGTCGGTCCGCGCACCGCGGAGCGCTATGCCTATTATTTGCTGCGCCACGCCAGCGATACGCCGCAGAAGCTGTCTGCGGCTTTATTGGAGCTGCAAAGCGGCATCGGCTACTGCCAAAAGACCTTTGCGCTCGTACCGGCCGGACAAGAGCTATCTGATCTGTACACCGATCCACGCCGCGACAAAACTATCGTCGCCGTAGTAGCAGAACCGTTTGACCTAGTAGCGCTGGAAAAAACCGGCCAATTTAACGGCACCTACCATGTTTTAGGCGGGCTAGTATCGCCAATTGACGGTATCGGCCCAGAACAGCTACATATCGCGGAACTCGTGCAGCGCATCGATGATGACTCCGTTACGGAGATTATTTTGGCCACTAACGCCAGTGTCGAAGGTGAATCTACCGCCCTATACATCCAGCAACAGATTGGTGACCGCCCGGTTAAGATTACCCGCTTGGCCCAGGGCCTCTCGGTAGGCGTTGATCTGGAATATGCCGATCAGATCACCTTAGGTCGCGCCCTCGAAGGTCGCCAAGCTCTCTAGAAACTTGACATTTATGCTATAATTGTATTATAATATAAGTATGAACACCTTGCGACATAACACACTATTAGGTGCGGGAGTAGCACTTGTAGGCTTTCAAGCGGCGGGCAGCCTCCTTACGCCCTATGAAGATACGCCGAAACTGCCATCATGTTTTGCGAATCCGGTATCCCAAAGCTACACCGTCATGGACAGACTTATGCAAGCGGCCAACCAAGTTGAAGGCATTGACCCTCCGAAGCCCAAAGCGAGCTTTGATGGCACCCAACATCCACTCTCACTTGGAGCAGTCGAAGCAAAGTCACACGATACACATGAGACTGAGCGCATTAAAAAAATCGCTCAGCGCAGCCTACTGCGTATCGTTGCCATGCGAGGTAAAGACAGCGAACAGGGTACGGCGTTTCAAGTACGGTTGCCTGGTGGAGGATATGCAGCGGTGACAGCCGGGCATGTAGTAGGCACCAGCTCGATGGACAATATCTATCTTACTTCGGCAGACGACGGCGAGCCAGCTCACCCCATTGGTGGCTGTTACGAGTTAGATAATGCAGGTGAGCGAATTGCACCCGCAGAAGCCCGAGAGCACCAAAATAACGCTACTGACTTTGCTATCCTACGGCTGCGAAAGCCAATCGCTCAAATGTCCCTTAAGCTCGCCACCCATGAAGCACCGCGAGGCACTGCCGTTACGTACGTGAACTATCAACGAGGCCATAATCAAGATCTCAGCGACCCAGCTGGCTATACTGGAGTGGTGGCCTCTAGAGGTCGCACCAAGGACGGACTTAACACCGTCTTTGCTCCTGTTAAAAGTCCTCGACACACAAACGCAAAACCAGGCAGTAGCGGCGGTCCCATGATTGATGAGCACCTCAATGTAGTCGGTGTATCCACCCACGCCGTGCCATATGCTGTAAACGCCAATGTCGTAGAAAGACTCGCAAACCTTTCGTCTACTGGGTCTAATAACTTGAAAGACCGCAAAATCCAAGTGGCACATGGCATGCCCGTCTCCTACATTCGTCGAGCACTCAGAGTTGTTGCCGACCAATCAAGGTAGCCTAAACTCCTCCCGCCCTCTGGTATACAATGTGTCGTATGCGCTCTATCGACCAACAGATAAGGTATACTGTTAGGATGACATACCCGGAAGCCGATAAGATTGCCGAAATTGTGGCAAACGCACAGAAAATTGTGATTATTCAGGCCGACAACCCAGATGGCGACAGTTTGGGGTCGGCCTTGGCGCTAGAGCATATTTTTGGTGATATGGGCAAGGAACCGTATCTGTACTGCGGCGTGGATATGCCAACCTACCTTCGGTACATGGCGGGCTGGGATCGCTTGCAGCGGGACATTCCGCAGCAATTTGACGCCTCAATCATCGTAGATGCCTCTACGACCACGCTTCTCGAAAAGCTGTACGCGTCGGGGCATCAGACCTGGCTGGCGTCTAAGCCCTGCGTGGTGCTCGATCATCACCAAACGGTCGAAAATCCGGTGCCGTTCGCCTCTGTTACCATCAATGACCATACTCGGGCATCAGCGGGCGAACTGATCTACATGATTGCCAAGCAACTGGGCTGGGAAGTATCCGTACAGGCCCAGGAATTTTTGATGACCTCCATCTTGGGCGATACTCAAGGACTGACCAACAAACTGGCTTCGTCGGAAACCTACCGGATTATGGCCGAATTCATCGAGAACGGCGTGGACCGGCCAGCCCTAGAAGATACCCGCCGCGAATACAGCAAAATGCAGCCCGAAATCTACAAATACAAGGGCGAGCTTATTAAGCGCACCGAATTCGTCGCAGATGGCGCGCTAGCAACTGTCACCATCCCGCAAAGCGAAATTAATGAATATAGCCCCCTGTACAACCCGGCGCCACTGGTGCAGAACGACATGCTCCAAACGTTGGGCGTGCGGCTGGCTATTGTCTTTAAGCAATACGCCGATGGCAAAATCACCGCCGCCATTCGCAGTAACAACACCGCGCCGATTGCTGCAGAGCTAGCCGAGCACATGGGCGGCGGCGGTCATGCCAACGCCAGCGGCTTCAAAATCACCGACGGGAGGCCGTTTAACGAAGTTAAATCAGAATGTTTGAGCAAAGCGACCGAATTACTTGCTAAACTTGAACAGGAATCATCCCATGAAAATCTACAACACATTAACCCGCAAGCCTGACGACATCGTGCCGCTCGACGGCGAAACGGTGCGCATCTATTCGTGCGGTCCGACAGTGTACGACCACATTCACATTGGCAACCTAAGCTCGTTTATTTACGCTGACACGCTGCGACGTGCCGTGGCTGCCGATGGCAAAAAAGTCCAGCACGTCATGAATTTCACCGATGTCGACGACAAAACCATCCGCCGCAGTCAGGAAAAATACGGCGACCTGGAGCCGCGTGAAGCTCTGCAAAAACTAACCACCGAATACGGCGAGCTATTCTTGCAGGATATGATTGCCGTTGGCAACGATACGGCTAGCATGCAATTTGTAAAAGCCACCGATCCCGAAGTGATTGAAGGTATGAAACAGCTGGTTACCGAGCTGCTCAAGCACGGTTTCGCCTATGTTGCCGATGACGGCGTGTACTTTTCTATTGATGCCTACGTAAAAAGTGGCAAAACATACGGCCAACTCACCGAAGTAACCACCAGTTCCACCAGCGAATCCCGCATTCAAAACGACGAATACGACAAAGAATCTGCGCACGATTTCGCGCTCTGGAAGAAACAAAAGTCCGGCGAGCCGGCTTGGGACTTCACGCTTGACGGCCACGATCTCAAAGGTCGCCCTGGTTGGCACCTGGAGTGCTCAGTGATGAGCCGTCAAACGCTGGGACAACCCTTTGACATCCACACCGGCGGCGTTGATCTGATCTTTCCACATCACGAAAACGAGATTGCCCAAAGTACTGCCGGCAACGATAACCCTCTATACGCAGCAAGTTTCGTACACAACGAGCACCTGCTTGTCGACGGCAAAAAGATGAGCAAGTCACTCAACAACTTCTACACGCTCGAAGACATAAAAAAGAAAGGTTACGACCCGCTGGCATTCCGGCTGTTAGTGTTGCAGTCGCACTACCGCAACCAGGCGCACTTTAGCTGGGAGAACCTGGAAGCCGCTCAGAAACGTCTGCAAGATTTGCGGGCACTCGCCGCGCTGCGCTACCAAGCGCTCGATGTCACGCACGATGGCACCACCTTTGCCTACCAGGAGGTGTCGGCCAATCTGGCTGCGCTGCTCGCCGATGACCTCCGCACTCCGCAAGCGTTGGCATTTCTGAGCGAGGTAATGACGCAGATACAGGTCGTTTTGGTAGAAAAAGACGCGCTGAAGCACTTCAACGACATGCTCGAAAACATCGACGCATTGTTGGGCCTAGGCTTGACAGCCGTACCGGATATAAATTCGGCTCAAAAACAGCTGATTGCCGACCGTCAAGCTGCTCGCAACAACAAGGATTGGGCAGCTTCCGATACGCTCCGCGACCAGCTAGCAGAACAGGGAATCGGCGTTCGCGATACGCCTTACGGCCCTATTTGGTTTCCGTTGTAACCTCTTGAAACTGAGGGGTACTGATAATTTTTTTGCTGCGCAGATATTCAAGCAAAGCAATTCTGATACACCCGGCAACCGGTATGGCCACCAGACCACCGATAAGGCCGCCGAAGCTGACACCGATAACGACCGAAGAGAACACCAAGAGGGGTGACATATTGGTAGAGTTAGCCTGAATACGGGGCTGAATCAGGTAGTTCTCAATCTGTTGGTACAAAATGTAGTAGCCCAAAATAATGAAAGCCGCGCCGGTGGAATGGAACAAGGCAACTGAGGTAACAATGATGGCCCCAATAGTATGACCAACCATGGGAATTAACCCACAGACAAATACGATAACCATGAGGGCTACTGGATAGCTAATATGAAGCGCCAGAATCGCAGGCATAATTAAGAGGGCCGCCAGTGCCGCTAAGGTAACCTGGCCATTTACGTAGCCCTTAATAACGCGGTACATGTCGTTAATGAGGCGGTCGGCTACATCATGGTGTTTATCGGGGATTAGCTCGCGGAAAAAGCCGAGCCAACGTGGGCCTTCGACCAGCATCATAAAGGTTAATACCAGTATGGTTAGTAACGAGAAAACACTGGTACCGACACGCTGAACAGTTGAGAATGCTGAGCCGCCAATATGTTTGAGGCGCGCCGACAGCTGACTGGAAAGCGTATTAACCTGGCCTTCTAGGTGGTATTTGCGGATTAATCGACCCGTTTCGCTGTTTTGGCTCCTGAAATCTTTAACGAGATGAGGCGCAGCATGCACAAAGCTGTCGGTTTGCTTAACGAGAGGTGGCACAATACTTGCTAAAAAGCCTCCAAGCAGGAGGATCACGATCAAAAACGACAGGGTGGTTGCTAGAGAACGACTGCCCTTACGCTTACCAGGCAGGTGACGGCTAAGCCAATAAACCGGCCCGTTCAGCGCCAGTGCCAGGAAAAAGGCGGTAAAAATAAGCAGTAGTGCGTGTGCGGCCTTGTGTAGTGCTCCCAGTAATATGATTGTAGCCACAATTAGGAACGCTAGGCGGAAAAAGGTTTCGGTGCGAACAGTGAGAGCCACTTCTTGAACGGACTCGTGAGTTGATTTTTTGAAAAGCGGCATGCCTCTATTATCTATGCCCCGCGGCGTTTACGCAATGCTTGTTCATAAATAGTTAATAACTTGGCGCCCACGACGCCAACGTCGAAGTCTTTGGTGAATTCCGCGCCCCAGGCTTGGCTGGCTTGGCGCTTTTTGCTATCAACGAGCAGTGTTTCGATTTTTTTTGCTAGCTGACTGGCATTTTTGGGGTCAAATAACAGATCGGGATTGGTTGATAGTACCGAGCGATATCCAGGGTTATCACCGGCCAGGAGTGCAGCCTGGCCGCTGGCCATGGCTTCGAGAAGCACAATGCCAAAACTTTCGCCGCCACTGCTTGGGAATACCGAGATATCGGCCGAAGCGTAGTACCGCGGCTTGTTTTCTTCGGATACGAAGCCAGTGAATTCTACGATGTCTTGAAGGTCATGTTGAGCCACTAATTGTTTGAGTGACGATTCTAGCTGGCCGCGTCCGCACACCACAACTCTAAACTTCGGTAAATCAGGCTTTTGAGCGAGTAGGGCAACGGCTTCGAGAAGGAGTTGACAGCCTTTACGCGGCACTAAGCGGCCCAAGAAAAGGATGGTGAGCGTGTCGTCTGCGTAGCCGGGCAAGGGTTTTGCATTGTGAAACAGATTGTAATCGACCACATTGGGGAGTACATCGGCATCCAGTCCAAAACTGGTTTTTTCGAATTCAGCCGCCACCGGCGAAACGGCCAGCATTTTGTCGAAACGCTTGAGCGAGGGGCGCAGCCACCAACCAAGCAAGCGAGTGCCGATCCGTGACAGCGCACCATACGGCAAGATATGGAAAGTACCGACTACCGCAGTTTGCGGGCTGGCAGCTAATATTAAGCGTTGGGCCATGAGGGGGTGGTGCGGCGTTTGGACATGCAAGACATCAAACTGCTCCTTTTGGATAAAATTGCGTAATTTGCGCCTACTGGTGGGCAAGGGAATAGTGGTACGATTGCCATTAAAGCTAACGGTGATATTGCGTGACAAACTATGTAAGTTAGGCAGCTTGCGTTTGTCTGTTTGGCCGGCTAAATAGTGAACGTCGTGACCTTGCTGGCTCAACCAGTCGCCAATGCTCAAAACATACTGTTGCACACCATCTGTTGGGTCCAGCGAAGTATCGATAACCAAGCCGATTTTACGCGGTTTTTGAGGAGTTGCCATAGCGTTTGAGTGAATCTTTGTAGAGTTCTTCGTATTGATCGACGACGTGCGGATAGTCGAATTGTTTGACGTAGTCGGCGGCCCATTTTTTCCAAAGCTTGCGGAGACCTTCTTCGCGCAGGAGGAGTTGCAAGCGACGAGCAAATTCTTCGGTATCATGCGGATTCACAATGGATACGCCGCCAAGGTCTTGCATGACATCGACGTAGCCTGAGTTGTTGCCGGCTACGCAGACGGTGCCGGCGGCCATGGCTTCGAGGAGCACAATGCCAAAACTTTCGCCAAACAGCGCCGGCGAGCAGAAGACGGTGGCCTGGGCCATTAGTTCAATTTTGAGTTCCTCGCTAACAAAACCGAGGAAGCTAATATTTTTGAGCTTGAGATCGTCGGCCAGCAGCTCAAGTTTTTCGCGGTCGGGGCCGTCACCGGCGATAATTAGTTTTACATCGGGATTATCTTGTGACAGGATTTGGAAAGCTTTGAGCAGGTATTTAACGCCTTTGCGATTCTCTAGCCGCCCAACGTACAAAATGGTTTGCTCGTCTGTTTTGGGCGCTTTGGCGGCACCTTTTTTGTATTTAGCGAGGTCAATGCCATTGGGGATGATAGTGATTGGCTGATCGGTGACGGTAATGGCGTAGGAAGCGCCGGAGTCCGATACCGCCGTCAGCACGTGCAAATACTTGAGACAGGAGTTAAGATACGGCGCCACAGCTTTTAAAATGGAGCGGCTGGTGCGGCCATCTGACACTTTGGAGTGAAAGGTACCGATGTTAACCGCCTTGGAACGCGACAATAATTGACGGCTCAGCAGTGGCTGCCAGGGTTCGTGGAAGTGCAAAATATCGAAGTTTTCTTCGGCCAGCATGGCGTCGATCTTTTCGTTGTCGGCAGTGCTGGAAACCTGAGAAGTGGTATCGGAGAATGACAGGGTGCGGAAATCGGTGGAAATACCGGCGAAAATCACGTCTTTTTCGGGTTCTTCGTCGTGGTTGCGGGGTTTGGGCGTAATAATCTTAACGATGTGCCCCCGTGATTCCAGGCCAGACTTCAAAGAAAGAACGACTTCCAGCACACCGCCAGGGCGATGAATATTATACGGGCAAACTAGTCCGATTTTCATAATTCCTCCCAGTATACCATCTACCGACGCCCAAGCACGCGCTTTAGCCCCGTTGGCAAGAGGACGGACATCTCTTTTTTGTCGGCCAAGATGCTTGGTGTGTGAGCCTTACTACGTGCAGTGTAACTGTGGTAATTGTTGAATACGACCAGCATGTGCTGCTTGACGATCTCATTATTAAAATAGTGGTCTTGCTCCGACACGACGTGGTGAATTGGCAGATTGATTTTTTTGGTGCAATTATCGATTTCTAGGAATTCGCTCGTTGTCAGCCAGTGGGTGCGGACGTCGTTGGCCTGCCAAATTTGGACCTCAAAATCCATGTTGGCCGCGAACTGCTCTTCGGTGACTTCGATCATGCGGCGCTTGGAGTTGGGCAGCTTGGTGTAGAGTGTTTTGAGCACAAAGGAGTTCAGGCAGCAGCGGCGAATAAAAATGGCGAACGGACGGGTGGCAAATACTCGCGTAGCGCGCGAGAAAAAGCGGCGGCGGCGCGGCGGATACACAAAATCATCTTTATGCATAAAGCCCACGATACTGATGATAATATCGACTTTTTTAGTTAGTTCGGGGTATTTTTGCAGCATGCGTGTAGCCACCAAAAAACCAAACGAAATACCGACAATGGTGATGCGCTTGCGCTTGTAGCGCAGCTTGATAAAGGCCGCCAGGTAGTCCGCAAAAGCGTCGATATCCGGCCGACGACCAATCTTGTAAAAGCTGTCCATGCCGCCGAAACCTGGTAGGTCAGGCATGGTGACGGCACCGTACTCGTTATAGTTCTGGAGCAGGCCCCACCAGCGCTCAATCATGGCGTGGTGCCCGTAGACAATCAGGATTTCACGGTTTCGCTTTGCCGGGGCCGGCATGTGCAGCATGCGGCCTTCCAGACCGTTGATACTCAGCGGCGAGATATAGTCAGCAGGGGATTGCGGTGTTTTTTGAGCCATAGAATTACTGTTATTTTAGCACCTTTTATGCGTTCCAGCGAGTTTAAACGATTGTAAAATGTGCCGGATTACGCTAAAATCAATCTGTTCTGGCGCCGCTCGGCGACGCGAGCAACAATGGGGCGTCGCCAAGTGGTAAGGCACTGGTTTTTGGTACCAGCATTCGGGGGTTCGAATCCCTCCGCCCCAGCCAAATAGAACGCAGCAGCTTCTCCTGCTCTTTACGACCCTTATTATCAGGGTCTTTTTTAATGGTTTGGTTACTCATTTTGCACCTCCTATGATGTTATGAGTTTTTTGAACATTTTGTGCGATTGCACGCGCAAAATCAGTGTAAATAACAGATACGGAGCCACGGTCGTAGGTCAGCTTTAGGAAAAGTTTGGTTATTATGGTTCGCTTTTGTTCAGGTGATTTGTGGGGGTATATATCTGCTGCCTTTTGCGACAGCTCAAGTAGCACTAGGCGCTGCTGTAGCCGTTGACCTAACGTTTGATCAATCTTGCTGAGCTTATCTTCAAGCTCAACGATCTGAGCATTAAACTCAGAATGCTTGGCTTTATAGCGTTCAGGCTCGACTTCACCAGACAGCTTATCGTCGTACAAGTTAGCATCCATACGCTTTAAGCGATCAATCTGTGTCGCTATAGAGGAAGCCATGTGCTCGTTATCTGCAGCGTTAGATTGATAGCGTTCACGCATGGCTTGGGCTACCCAGTCTATGACTTCAGGAGCTGGACTTATGAGGGCTTTTAACATCACACAGATCTGTTGTTCGATGTTATCTTCGCGCAGTAATTTACGCCCCTTACACTTATCACTTTTACGCTGGCACGTACCGTAATAACGGCCTTTCTGTTGCTGCCATGTAACTAACCCACCGCAGTTATTGCAGCGTATAAGGTTCTTAAATGTCGGATTATGCTGGCGGTATCTTATTGGAAGCTTGCGCCGCATCTTATTCTGAACAGCATCAAAGACTTCTTTGCTGATTATCTGCTCTTGTGCACCAGGGTAATCTTTGCCGTTGTGTCTGTTGATCCCTATATAAAAAGGATTGGTCAGGATGCGTTGCACCTGGCTCTTATAGAATGGGCGCCCTTTGCGAGTCTTTAAACCCATGCGTCTCATTTCCTGCGCAACAGACTCTATAGACTGGCTTGGCTCAAGGTAAAGCTCAAAAGCACGCTGTACCAGGCCTTTCGTTTCTGGATTTGGTACATGAATACGCTTGCCTTCCTTAGTTACTGTCATGTACCCAGGCGGCGGCACACTAGGTAGCCAGCCTTGTGCTAGCTTTTCCGCCCACCCTTTCATAGCTTCTTCGCGTAAGTTATCAATGTAGTTCTTGGCCATAACGACACGGATGCCCCAATTAAGCCATTCTTGAGACTTAGAATTTTTATGCATAACTAAAGAGTCTTTAACGAAATGCACCCTTTTATCCTCGTCTGCCATTAACCAGTCGTGTGTCTCAACAGCATCATTCAGATTACGGACATGCCTATCCACTTTTTCAACTATGAGATGCTTGATTTTATGTGCTTCAATGTAGCCCATTGCCTCCTTAAAGATCCGTCGTTGCTCAGTCTTTGATGCTGACTCAGCAATTTCATAGGCCATGATAGGGTTGAGCTTCTTGTCTATAGCATAGCTCTTAAGCAGTCGCTTCTGAGCTGGCAACGAATAGCCTTCATCCTCTTGGCGTTTGCTCGATACTCTGGCGAGGATAACTGCATCCATCACGGCTTCCTTTTGACCTATTTCTCATTATTTTTATCCCTAGGATCATCAGCTAACAGTTCGTAAAAAGAGATTAACGAAGCACCTACTTCTGATGCCTCTTTGAAAGCAACAGGACGGCATTGTTGGCCTTCCAGTATTACCCGTAA
>DASVMD010000012.1:0-6371 GCA_036384495.1 Saccharimonadales bacterium (SeqCode) | reverse complement strand
AGTATATCTAAACTATACCATAGCCTGTTATCTCATAGTTTCATTCGTTTTGCCTGCGTTGGTACCATTGGCTTTATTGTGAACTACATCATGCTCGCCATCCTTTATAGTGGGATTCACCTGCAAATCACACTGGCACAGATCATTGGCGCAGAGGTAGCCTTGCTAGCTACATTTGCTGGCAATAATTTTTGGGCCTTTAAGCTTCACCAACACATATCTATTCGTAAAAAACTTATAACCTACCACGGTACAAATTGGGCGGCTGTATTAATAAGCAGCGCTACCGTCACTGTATTGGTGCATTTCGAGGGTGTTTATTACGGTTTCGCTCTTGTCATCGCAGCTCTCATTAGCATGGTTTGGAATTACACATTTAACAAAAAAATCGTCTTTCGCCATCATGTTCCACCGCCTGGCGAAGAGCTGTTATAATAGCTCCAATATGATAGTAGTAATTATAGCCGGAGGGTCGGGAACGCGCCTGTGGCCGCTTTCCACGCCGCATTATCCAAAACACCTACTCAAAGTTAACGGCGACACCATGTCGCTGGTGCAGCGCACTTACGACCGCGCCAAGCATCTCACTGATAAGATCTATGTAGTGTCCGAGGCTGGGCATATTCACCATGTCAAAGACCAGCTACCTGATCTGCCTGAGAGTGCCTTTATCGTGGAGCCGGCTCGCAGGGGTACGGCCAGCTGCATTCTGGCTTCGCTGGTTCAGATTGCCAAAGATAACCCGACAGACGAGCCGATTCTATTCCTGGCGGCCGATCACTACATCCGAGACATCGGCGGATTTATTCATAGCTTTAAGGTAGCTGCCGACACCTCTCAAAAGTACGGCCGCATCGTCCTCGTTGGCGTTGAGCCGGATTACCCAGCAACTGGCTTTGGTTACATCCAGAAGGGTGATCTGCTGGACGAACAATCCTTTACCTTTAATGTGCACTCCTTCAAAGAGAAGCCGGATCATGAGACAGCGCTGACCTATCTAAATAGCGGGCAGTATCTATGGAATTGCGGCTACTTCGTGGGCTCAGTAGAGACGTTTAAGCAGGCTATGGAGCAATATTCGCCGGATATGGCTGCCAACTTCCAAAAGCTTACAGAAGCCAGCCCAGAAGCCTACGAAGCCGCCTACTTGGCTCTAGAGAACATCTCGATCGACTACGCCTTGGTAGAAAAAGTTGAAAACTTACTTGTCGTGCCAGCTTCTTTTGACTGGATGGATCTGGGTTCCTATGGTGATCTGCACAAGGCTGTGGGTGGCGACCCAAGGGGCAACCACGTCAAGGGTATCGTGGAAGCCGAAGACGTCCAGAACTCTTTTGTGCTCAACCAAGAAGATAAGCCGCTAGCTGTCATTGGTCTCGACAATGTGGTAGTTGTTAACACGCCAAATGGCATACTGGTTGCTCGCAAAGACCTCACCCAAAAAGTTGGCGAAGTCAGCAAACGATTTAAACCCCAGGAGTAATATGAAAAGACTGATCGCTTTCGATTTAGACGGCACCCTTGCTGAG
Organism: Saccharimonadales bacterium (SeqCode); assembly: GCA_036384495.1. Classification (GTDB taxonomy): domain Bacteria; phylum Patescibacteriota; class Saccharimonadia; order Saccharimonadales; family UBA4665; genus JAQGHB01. The sequence goes on along the minus strand of DASVMD010000012.1, from coordinate 4,842 downwards.
AGTAAGTCAGCACTTGATGACCGTATGGCTGAGCTACTCAATAGGCTGCTAGATAATTTTCAGGTCTGCGTTATTTCGGGCGGAAAATTTGAGCAGTTTCAAAAGCAACTACTATCAAATCTTAAGGCAGATCCTAACAAGCTGCAAAAGCTTCATTTGATGCCCACCTGTGGCACCCGTTACTACGTCCACGATCTTGTGAGTGGCAATTGGGAACAGGTATATGCAGAAGATTTTACAGATACAGAGAAGAAAAAAATCCTGAGTTCGCTTGAAGCAGGGGTGAAGCAGGCGGGCTATGATAAAGAAAAAACCTGGGGACCGCAGATCGAAGATCGTGGCAGCCAAATAACCTTTTCCGCCCTTGGCCAGGAAGCTCCTGTTAAAGCCAAAGAAGAATGGGACCCTGATAATAAAAAGAAAAAGATTGTTCGCGACATAGTTGCGGAAATGATCCCAGAATTTGAAGTACGCTCAGGTGGTTCCACGTCGATCGATATTACCAAGTTGGGCATCGACAAGGCTTATGGCATGCATAAGTTGATGGATATCCTAGAAATTGACAAAGAAGACATCTTATTTATGGGCGACAGGATGCAAGAGGGTGGCAATGATTACCCAGTAAAAGCCATGGGTATAGACAGTCTTGAAGTATCCAACTGGCGGGATACTGCCTTTGCGCTTACGGCTATCCTACACGTTCTGTAGCCTATGAATGACGAAGACATACAAACCACGGCCGCCCTATTAAAAAAGTTTGAGTCAGGTTTTTTGCCCTACCCGGTCTTTGAGCAAATCGCCCGGTTGGTAGCGTTGCCAATTCTCGAGTTTATCCCACTACGCAGCACAGACAACAGTGTGCAGGTGCTGCTCATTGCTCGGCCCGCCGATGATCCATTATGGCCCGGCATGCTCCACACGCCCGGAACTGTCATTCGTGCTACCGATATTGGCCAGCCTGACGCCAACTGGCCAGCTTTCCAGCGCATTCAGCATGACGAGTTAGCCGACACAGAAATCAGTAAACCACAGTATGTGGGCAGCCTACTGCATCAGAGCAAGCGTGGTGCCGAACAGGCCCAGCTGTATTGGGTTGAGGTTATGGGCGAGCCAAAGGTAGGCACATTCTACGATGTAGATAATCTCCCAGAGGGCCTCATAGCCTCTCAGAGAGCTTTTATAAAGGCCGCGGTCGATAACTTCCGCCAGCGTCAGGCCTAGTTCTTGGACTTCACTGAGAGATCTTTCAAGTACTCCCGCACATTCTTCCTAAATGCCTCCGTGGAAAACTGCGCAGCGCTGTCGGCAATTGCTTCGTAGTTGAATGACTTAGTCAGAGCTGTCTCCAAGGCGGAAGTCAGCGATTTCACGTCCTGTTTCTCAAAGAACACGCCCGTACGGCCATCCTTCACATAATCCAGCGCCCCCCCAGCCCTGTAAGCCACCACTGGCGTGCCGGCGGCCATGGCCTCCACGGCCACAATCCCGAAATCATCCATATTAGGCATAATGAACGCCAGTGCCGATTGGAAGTGCGAGGTGATGTCAAAATCGTTCACATTGGTTAAAAAGGTCACGCCGCGGCCGGCTAGTCGGCGCAGGCGGCGATGCTCGGGGCCGTCGCCGATCACCACCAGGGGCACTTTGAGCTCATTGCAAGCCTCAATTGCCAGGTCGATGCGCTTGTAGGGCGTTTGGCGGCCAGCCACCACGAAACCATGCCGTGGCTCTGGTTTACCGCTAGCCTTAAAGCGGGAGGTCTCCACCGGCGGGAAAATCACCGTGGAGTCGCGCTTATAAAACTTCTTAATCATAGACTGCGTGTGGGTAGAATTGGCGATTAAAAAATCCGGGCGCTGCGCAGCGCGGAAATCCCAGCGGCGCAAGGGGTTCACTAGCAGCTTAAGGCCTAAACGTGCCAGCCAGTTAAAACCGCGCGGAAAGCCCGGGTGCTTCAGATATTCATCGTAGCGAATCCAGTAGTAGTGAGTAGGGGAGTGGCAGTACGAAATATGCGTAGTGCCAGGGCCGGTGCGCACACCCTTGGCTTCGGCGCCGCTCGATGAAATCACCAGGTCGTAATCGCTGAGATCCAGCCGACTAAACGTCCAGGCCCGCAGGAGTGGCAAGAATTTTTTGAGGCTGCGCGGCAACTTTTGTAGCCAAGTGGTGCGCACATCGGCATCCGCGAACCAGTCAATGCGCGAGGGGTCATACTGCGAGGTATAAATCGGCGCCTCGGGGTACAATTTATGCAGCTCCAGCACCACGCGCTCGGCGCCGCCAATGCCCACCAACCAATCGCAGACAATCGCTACGCGCGGCGAAGCCACTACATCGCCCCTTTATGAAACAGCACGATCCAAACCGTTTTAACCAGGATTACCAGGTCGCCCCAGAAGCTCCAGTTTTGGACATAAAACAAGTCGAGTTTACGACGCTCAGCAAAATCAATATCGCGGCGCCCGGAGACTTGTGCCAGGCCCGTCAAACCCGATTTGACGCTCAAAATAGCGTGCCGTTTGTCGTAAATCGCCAGCTCCTGCGGAATCAGCGGACGCGGCCCAACCAGGCTAATATCGCCCCGAACGACATTAATTAACTGGGGTAGCTCGTCAAGGCTTGTGCGGCGCAAAAAACCGCCTAAAGGCGTCACTCGGGGGTCATTTGGCAGGTAATCGCCGTTCTCGCGGTATATCTTGCCCAGCTCTGGTTTGCCCATTTTTTCAAAGGCTTCTTCGGGCGTGGTGCCGTCGTACGCTGCATATTGCGTACGAAATTTAAAAACCCGAAACTCCTGATTAAAGCGCGTCAGCCGGGTTTGCCTGAAAAAAATCGAGCCACTACCGGAAAGCTTTACGGCCAGCGCAATCAGCAACATAAATGGCGAGGCAATCAGTAGCATCACGCCGCCAATCGACAGGTCGGTTAGCCGCTTCACCACCCGCCCCCAGCCAACCAGCGCCGTCTGATGCACCGCAATCACCGGCACCGCCTGGAACAAATCAACCTGAATGTTGCCCACAAACAGCTCGCTGTTGCCGGGCACAAACCGGTAGGCAATATGATGTTCCTGGGCATGAGTTAGGATTTCATCGTTGCGGGCCGCAGCAGCGTACAGCTCGGTTTGCACAATCGTATGCACTTGCGTATCTTCAAGCTTTTCAACGGCCGCCTCAAAACTGGCAAATTGCGGGCAATCCAGAGAGGCGCGTAACGGATGCTTCACGCCTCCCACCACGCCAATCACGCGGTAGCCGCTTACAGAGGTGTTTTCTAAAGAACTAATCAGTTCACGGGTCAAATTAGTGTCGCCAATAATCAGTACGTTGTTAATGCCTACGCCGTAGCTAAATAGCTGCCGCCGGATGCCGCGAGCCAGCGTGCGAAACAGCAGCACAAAGAAAAACGCCAGGCTAAACCCATACACCGTCACCAGTCGGGCAGGGAAGATGGCCGTATCGGTCATGTAGCTGTAACTGATCACAAACAAAATGCCAATCAAGGAGCCAATCAGCAGGCGGCCCAGCTCGCTAAAGCGCTTATCGTAAATCCGCGAATTATAGAGGCCCAAAAGCCCAAAAATAATTAGCCAAAACGGCAGCAGGCTCACAAGGGTCAGTATGTAGGTGTGAGCGTGCACGTCGCTGCTCAGCGGCTCGTGGTTGAGTGTCACGCGCAAGATGTAGGCCACCGTAAAAGCGACAATTAAGGCCAAAGTATCGCCCACGACCAGACAAAAGTTATAAATAAGCGAGGCGTTGTTTTTCATGCGATATACTAAATTGTAGCATTTATGAAAGCATCAGCCTTTAAGTACGCATTATTATCAGTGGTCACCAGCTTGGCTATGTTCACTATTTTGCTGATGCCATTCCACGGATTCCTCACCGTTTGGCTCTCCAGCTTAATCGGCCATTACACGGCGCTACGGCTCTGGAAAGAAGTTATTTTGCTGCTGAGCGGCCTCGGCGTGCTGTATTTGCTGTTATTCGACCAAAAGATTCGCTCGCACACTATGACGCGCCGCCTGGTGTGGCTCATCCTGGCCTACGGGGTTATTAATCTGGTGTGGGGCGCCGTGGCCTTTCATAATCATGCAGTTACCGCCAAGGCCCTCGGCTACGGCTTAATCGTCGATCTACGATTTCTACTCTTTTTCTTGATTACTTGGTCCTGCGCTCTGCGCTTGGCGCGCCTAAGGGTGCACTGGCAGTGGGTGGTGCTCTGGCCGGCCGCCATCGTGGTGGCCTTTGGCGTGCTCCAGGCCTTCGTGTTGCCGCATGACTTCTTGCGTCATTTTGGCTACGGCCCGCACACCATTTCGGCCTACGAAACCATCAATCACAATCAGCACTATATCCGGATCGCTTCCACGCTGCGTGGCGCCAATCCGCTCGGTGCCTATCTGATAATCCCCATTACGCTGCTGACCATTCTGCTGGCCCGCGGCAAGCGCCTCAAACTGTACGGCGCGTTTTTGGCGGCCAGCCTGATAGCGCTATTCTTTACGTTTTCGCGCAGTGCCTGGATTGGTGCTGTGCTGAGCATGGGCACGGTTTTATGGCTGTCGCTCAAGAGCCAGCAGGCCCGAAAAATGGTGCTATTCGGTGCTATTTGTCTGCTTGTCGTGGCCAGTGCCACCACCATTATTTTCCGCCACAACACCCGCTACCAGAACTTCGTGCTGCACACCCAAACGCACTCTGCCGTTAAGCAAACATCTAACGAAGGTCATCTGGCGGCGCTCAAAACCGGTGCCAAAGATATCGCCCACCATCCGCTCGGCACCGGCCCCGGAACCGCCGGCCCGGCCAGCGTCTACAACGACAAAGGCGCGCG
>DASVMD010000011.1:0-7883 GCA_036384495.1 Saccharimonadales bacterium (SeqCode) | reverse complement strand
GAGTACGCCGGGCGCAAAGACATCTAGCTCGTTAAGCTTTGTGTAGTAGCCGGGGAAATCTTCCTCCACGGCAGCGATCATGTCCCGAACAAGTGCACGATTCTCCTGGCTGGGATCTTCTGTGAGTAAGGTGATTGATTTTTGCCACAGGGTGAGGAGGCCTACTTTATCAAGAGTGCCAGCTATTTCAACGGCTACATACGGCTGGCGGGCCACTAGCAGCTCAACAGCTAGCTTACCAATTGGGTGAGACAAGGCTAGTGTTTTAAAGAATTCACTCTGAATGCTGGCTAGCAGCTGTCTGGCGTCTGGCGTATCCAGAGAGCCGATAAGGCCGATGGTTTCGCAGGCAATTTGATCAATATCACGCCGTTCATCAGTTTCTTTAGGAATTGCTTTGCCAAGAGTGATGAGGTGTGGAGCAACACCGAAAGCAGTTTGGCGCGCTCCGGCTTCGTCGCCGAGACTTTCCTGTGTATGTGCCAGGCGCAGGTATTCGCCTCCGAGAAATTCGAGCCGCTCGCTCACGGAAGTATCCTGCGGTAGGTCGTTGTAGGCAGATGCGTACACATTTGCCGCTTGCGCCAGCGCGATCTTACCTCGCCGCTTAAAGATTGCAGAGTTCGGGTGGCTGGTATAGCCGTTCGCCCGTCTCGGTTAACGCGGCAGCCAGAGAGGCGTCCCAAGGAAGTTTGGCAATGAGCGTAACGAGGTTACCGTTTGCTTCTGGATGTTCAAGCCATTCCAAAGCGGTGTACCTGATTGCTAGCTGTGTATAATTATCACGCACGGACTCTGGAAACTGATTTGCACGTTCAGCAATACCAGCAAGTGCAGTATCAATTTGGTCGGGCCCGGGGAGCATTTTAACCATGCCTTGGACTGCTTGATCGGCAGAATCTTGTGCAAAAACATAAAGATCAATTGGTTGGTCGTCAACTTCAGGGCTTGTCATGCTCTATCTCCTTAAAAACTTGATTTACGATGAATTTTAGGCTGGTTATGATCTGTTTGCAAGCATAAGAGGATTGACAAAACCCGTCGCCCGTGCTAGTCTAAAACCTGTAAGTCACAAAAACAAAAACGTTCACGGTTCAGGTTACGGCACACGGTACAAAGGTTACGCGGTCACGGTTCTAAGGTAACGAAGAAGAACGAAGCCCTTGCGGGGGCGGACTTACTGGCTCGACATATGGGTCCAAACCATGAGCCACTTGGGAAGTCACAAAGCGCACTGCGCGTGGCCCCGAAAACACGGAGGTATCCGTACGGCGCTCTAAAGGCCCTAAAAGCCAATAGAGCGGTCAGTCAGCTGTAGGCAGCAAGCGCTTCAATAGTCTAATTTATATAAGCGGATTTGCTGCCTCAGCACCATGTATCATTACGGCTAACAGGGCGGACCTCTGTTCGCTTTTGCCACCTTTGCTAACGGTTCGGCTCGAAAAAAACAAAAACAAAGAGGAATACTATGAACAAATCAAGACACAGAGCACATGTGCTACCCGTCGTCGGCCTACTGGTCGCGGACGGGCTTTTTTTTGGGCTCACGGACCCGGATAAGGTGCCGTCGCTGTTTCTTATGATTGGATTTTTGCTGTGTGCTGGCACCCTGTACGTGCTGATACGGGCGATTTTGGCGGCCAGTGCCTGGTATGGGCTGCCACTCAACAAGCATGGATCGCGCCTGGCGCGAGTGGTAACGCTGGCGGCAGGGGTTTTGATCGCCTTGCAATCGATTGGAGAGCTTGGCTCGCGCGACATCTTGGTACTGATGCCGCTGACGCTTGTAAGCTATCTGTATGTTTCGTATGGCCGGACGCCGACGCCCGCGACTCAGGTCGCCCAGCGTGAATAGCGGCGTTTTATTTGTGCATCTGGCATCGAGGGGCCCATTTGTTCTATAATAGGAAGGTATGAATCCACAATCTCATGAAACTGGTTTGAATTTGCCACCGCCCATTGCTCCGGAGCAGATGCCTGCGCCGAACGCCCAGGAAGCTCCAAAAGAGGGTATTGAAAATGGTGTTCAGAGCATGGAAGCTTCGCTGGCCGCCCAGCAACCAGCCGTGCCGGCCATGACGATGTCACCGCTGCCTGTGGCGCCGCCAATGCCGCAACCGGCCGCTCAAAGTGATGATTTTAGTACAACGAATTCAGATGCTACGGCAAGTATTGACGACAACGATCTTATCGAAAAAGAGTGGGTCAACAAAGCTAAGGCCATTGTGGAGCGCACCAGAGATGATCCACACAAGCAAAGTGAGGAGTTATCGGGGGTAAAAGCCGAGTACATGAAAAAGCGTTACGATAAGAATGTAAAAGTAAGTACGTAGCCAAAATGACAGCAGTTCTTATCGTTTTAATCATCATTTTTCTTATCTTTGCGATCGCCGCGCCCATCATATTTTTGCAAACTCGTCGCATTTTTCGTGAACAAAAAAACTATGAGCGGGGCCTCAAAATGGTGCCGCTGTACATCCATTTGCCACCGCCAAGCGACGACACGGAAGTGGGTGGTCGCGATGCTCGTGACGTCACGGAAGAGACTATCAGTCAGGCCACGACCATCTACAATATTATTGCCAGCACCCTCCAAAAAGGTTTCAAATACAATTTTTACGGGCAACGGCATTTCGCGTTCGAAATTGTGGGCACGCAGGGCTTCGTACACTTATATGCCGCGGTGCCCATTGCATTATTAGAAGTTGTGAAGCAAGCCATTGTCAGCGCCTATCCGTCGGCACGTCTCGAAGAACGAGCTGAACACAATATATTTAGCCCGATCGGCCGCGCCACCGGCACACTCGGCGGCGAAATGGTGCTCAAGCAGCCCTTTGCCTACCCAATTGCCACTTACCAGGACCTCAAACGTGACACCATGCAGGCGCTGTTAAATGCCTTGGGCTCTCTTGGTAAAGAAGACGGTGCCGGTATCCAAATATTGATGCGACCGGCCGACCCATCGTGGACCAAAACGGCCACCGCGCTGTCAGGCAAGAAGCGCAAAGGCGAAGACAGCAAGTTTAGTTTTGGCGGCATGGCCAAAGACGTGGTAAAGGCCCTTAACGCGCCACCCGAGGGCGGCAAGGGCGACGATAAAAAGCCCAAAGAGCTGTCCAATTTGGAACAGTCTACGCTTGACGCTATCGACGAAAAGACGCGTTATCCGGGCTACGAGGTGGTGATTCGCATCGTGGTTTCCTCTAATATTAGCCAGCGAGCGCAGGCGCTGCTGGCTAATATCGTAGCTAGTTTTGCGCTGTACGACGCGCCCGGTAAGAACGGGTTTAAATTTGTGCCGGCCAAGGATATGGACGCGCTGGTTACGGCTTATATCATGCGCTTTTTCCCGCAGCAGCAAAACAGGAACATCCTAAACTCCGTGGAGCTGGCGACAATCTTCCATTTTCCGGATCAGCGGAGCATACCGACATCGCAGCTGACGCGCCAGGATTCCAAGCAGGTTGATGGCCCGCGCAACATGCCGAACGACGGCCTATTACTCGGTTATAACGTGTTCCGCGGCGCCAAGAAGCCGATTTTCTTGAGCTTGCAGGACCGACAGCGACACATGTACGTGGCGGGGCAGACCGGTACCGGTAAATCGACCTTCCTGGAGAATCTGGCGCTGCAGGACATGATTAAGGGTAACGGCTTTGCCTTTGTGGATCCGCACGGCGACACCGCCGAAAAACTGCTGTCGATGGTGCCTAAAGAGCGCACCGAAGATGTTATTTACTTCTCGCCGGCCGATATGGATCACCCTATGGGTCTCAATCTGTTCGAGTTCAATAACCCCGACCAAAAAGACTTCCTGGTACAGGAAACACTTAATATGCTGCAAAAGCTGTACGACCCGCAACACCAGGGCATTATGGGGCCGCGCTACGAGCACATTTTCCGTAACGCGGCGCTGGCGGTGATGGCAGATCCGGCTGGCGGCACTTTTGTGGACATTCCTAAGCTGTTCCGCGATCCGCAGTTCCTCAAAGAAAAGCTGTCCCATGTTACTGATTCGACGGTGCTGGAGTACTGGCAAAAAGAATACCCGGCCTCGCAGCGCTCCAACGAGGCGGGTGAAGTCACTGCCTGGTTCGTGAGTAAGTTCGGTGCGTTCCTAAGCAACGAAATGATGCGCAATATCATCGGTCAGACCAAGAGCGCTTTTGATTTGCGCGACATTATGGACAACAAAAAGATTTTGCTGGTCAATTTGTCCAAAGGCCGCACCGGCGATCTGAACTCCAAGCTGCTCGGTATGATCTTCGTGATGAAATTCCAAGCGGCGGCCATGAGCCGCGCCAACATCCCAGAGAGCGAGCGCGTGGACTTTAGTCTCTACGTGGACGAGTTCCAGAACTTTAGCACCGATAGCTTTGCCACCATCATGTCCGAAGCCCGAAAGTACCACCTGAACCTGATCGTAGCCAACCAGTTTACCACGCAGTTGACGCAAGAAATCCGCGACGCTGTCTTTGGTAACATGGGTACCATCGTGGCGTTCCGCATCGGCCAGAACGACGTGGAGAGTATCGGCCAGTATTTCCAGCCGATCTTTGACGGTGAGGATTTGCTGCGCGTGCCGAATTACAACGTCATTATGCGTACCCTGGTCAGCGGCGTGCCAACGCATCCCTTCAGTATGGCTACGCTGCCGCCGCTGGGCACAGCTAACGCCAAACTCGGTGAAGCCTTGAAGCAGCTGTCGGCTCTCAAATACAGCCGCTCCCGAGAAGAAGTTTCCAAGGAGATTAACGAACGCATGAAGACCCGAGAGCCCGCGCGACCAGCCGGCGCTGGTGCCGCATCGCCGTTTGGTTCGCCAGCTGCTCAGCAGCGCCCTGCGGCCCCTCAGCCGGCTAAGAGTGGCTCTTTCCTGGATGATTGGCTCAACAAGCGTAAAACGGCTACACAGCGGCCTGCAGCAGCTACATCAGCACCAGCAGCCTGGCCGAGTGCCACTGCCAGCCCATCTATAAGTCCGGCCGCCACGGCGAATCCGTTGGAGGCACCAGCCTCGCAGGCTTCATTAGGTTCCGATGACTCCATGGCCCCAGCGCCCGCACCAAGCGCTACGCCAGCGCCTTCGCAGCCGTTCGCACCGGCATCGGCTTCTATAGCAACTCCGTCCATGCCGGCAACCACCAAAAACATCTCCAGCGACGAGATCGAGCAGACCGAAGTCGACAAAATTGCCGCCGAACTGCGCCACGAGCTGGACGACTCTAAAAAGAGCACTCAGCCGCAGCCCAATAAGACGCACAACGTAGAACTTAAACCCGGCAAAGACGACACCATCTTTATTGACCAAGACGGGTCATTCCATATCAACGAACAGACAAAATAACTACTGAGGATGCTTGCGGCGGCCAGCCGTAGCTACCCACACCACAAATTCCAAGATCAGACCAAGAATAAAGCCACTGGCAAAGAGCACCAAAAATACCAGGTAGTTATAGCGGAAGCCGAGGTGCTTTGCGAGGTATAAATAACCTGACGTGCCGATTAGCGCCACCAGGCCGCCGCCAAGTAGGCCCGAGGGTCGGCTGACGGTTTTACCTGCAGTTTCTGACACCACGCGCACCACTGGCTGGTGGATGACTTTACTGAGCAGGCGCTCCTGCACGGGCAGCTGCCGCTGAATGTTCTTTTTTGTGCGGTTATAGCTGATCTTGCGAAGGTTCTTGTCGATGATGTGCGGCGTAGCCATCTGTGGCGCATTTTCAGCCTCTTGGAGCTCTTTAAGGGCATTGAGTTGTGTATCTGACTGGTTTGTCTCGTTGACGGCTTTACGGGCCTCCTGGAGGGCCTGGCGAGGATCGATTTCGTTCTTGGGCGAGTGCTCTGCCTTTTCAGGGGTCGTAACCTTTACTTCGTGACGCTCCGGCGTGTGCCGGGCTTCTTGGGTTTCAAAAGCGGGTGGGGCGAACTCTTTCATACTAACTCCTTAGGCTCCGGCCGTTTCGCGCAGGGCGAGCTTACTTTCTTTGGCTAGCAGGCGAGCACGTCCGTAGAAGTAGCCGCCAATCATGACGATGGTACCGCCGATCAGCAGGCTGGTGCCCGGACCGGTGTTTGGCAGGGCGGTGGCCGCCGCTTGAACGGTTTTGGCGGGGCTGCCCGGCAAGTTGATGGTAATAACATTGCCGTAGACATTGACCATCTTGAGGTCGAAGTGTGTCGGATCGCTGCTAGAAACAGGGGTTTGCGGGATCGGGTCCTTAACCTTAACGGTGACTTGCACCTTGGCGGTGGCGTTGGGCTGGATATCTTGGGCTGGCCAGCTAATCAGCTTGCTGCTGTTATCAAAGACGCCACCATGGAAGTCGTTGATATCGGCGTAATCGAGCACGTCGCTGATGTTCTCCTGGAAGACGAAGCCCTTAACCGTACCTTTGCCGTTATTCTTGGCGTACAGCGTGTAAGTGATGACATCGCCGGCCTTTGCCGTTGTGTTATTGGCATCGGCCACGCCAGCGGTAACATTGGCGGCGGCTTTGCTGACCTCTATGCAAGCGACTGTGTCCTGTGAGTTGGTGCTCTTTTGGCAGGGTTTACAGTTCTCGTCCCCTGGAGGGATGCTGTTGTTGTACTGGCAGAAACACTTCGCCGTATCCGTTACGGGGATAGAGGCGTTGAACGGGCAGGCAGCTGGGCAGTCCGGGCTGTCGGCGTAGACTCCGAGGACAAATCTGCATAAATCGTGCGCTACGGCGGTGCTTGGAACTGTGGTGGTCGTGTCCACATGCGGAGGAGTTGACACTGGCGCTGGAGCGGCAGGTGTTGACACTGGCGCGGGTGTAGGTGCAGACGGTTGAGTGACGACTGTGCCACCGCTGATTGTGTCTTCGCTGCTTGCAAGCTGTGATTGTCCGGGCACGCCGACGGTCATCAGGTTGCCGCAGTCGTAAATAATGTAGAAGGTTTTACCTTGGTTATTGGTAACCTGTAAAACATGCCATGAGCTAGTATTCCAGATGGTCGTTCGACGCCAATAAAGAGTCCCAGCGCCATCAATAGATACTGAGTGCTCATCAGTAGACTTACCATTGTAGGTGTTGCCTACGGGGTTATGCCCGAGCGAATAGTAATCCTGGCCACCCTGGCTAACATTGCCAATATCGTGCACTGTAGCGCTGTCAAACTTAGCGCAACTAATGCCGTAGTAGTGCATGATCCTTTGGTAACCGCGAGTGTCGTTTAAGCATTGTTGCTTGGCATCGGCTGCCGAAGATATACCATCGGTAATAAGATTGTTATTGCTAGCTGCAAGTGTGGATTGCGGCGGGCTGATAACAGCGACAAATTGAATTAAAAAGGCGAGTACGATGAACACCATGCCGGTGCGGCGAATGCTGGCTTCCTCGCGCATGCGACGGCTGTAAAAGGCCATTTGGCCGGCCAGTCCAGGGTTGTAGGGCAGGAGCGAGAGAAGTTTTTCGAACATATATGGCGACACCTATTTTTGTTTGCAGTTTCCTGGGGCTATTTAACCATAACTGTAATTGTTCACACAAGTGATTTTTGGCACACTTCGACTAATGATGGCTAGCTAACCCCGTACATTTTGTCCTGAGGCACGTTACACGCGAAGCAGCTTTGCTGCTTCGGTTGCACTTGGCTGACATCCTCAGGACAAAATGTACGGGGTTAGCAATCAGTTGTTTGAGCGATGGAAATCAGGTATAATAGAGGGAAGTGGGACAAGTGTCATACTCTTATAATGAACTAACAGAGGTGTAACAACAGTGGCTGAGGGTAAAAAAAGCAAAAAAGACGAATATTCGTCGGGTCAAATCACAGTTTTAGAGGGATTGGAGCCGGTTCGTAAGCGACCGGGTATGTATATCGGCGGTACCGGTATCGAAGGTCTGCACCACCTG
>DASVMD010000010.1:0-2616 GCA_036384495.1 Saccharimonadales bacterium (SeqCode) | reverse complement strand
AAGATTACACCGACCTGACGCCGATCACCAACACCGTCATCAAAGATAAGTCACGCTTACTCCTGAGTTTTGGGGACATCAGCGATAAGACGCTACAGCAAGAATACAAGTCAGTTCCGAGCACGGCCGCACATTATGACGCAGCCAAAGATCCAGCCTCGTGTGCTGGCAGCGAAAAAGTCACACCCTCAGTTCGCTTGCATCACCTGTTCTAAACTATTCGGTAACGGTAATCGTTTGCTTCATGTAGGGATGAGGATTGCAGTGAACGCTATAGGTGCCAGCCTTAGTAAACGTAAACTTGTAGCTTTCGCCTTGAGCTAGAAGCTGGCTCGATGGCGAGTCGCCGCTTGGGTTGTCAGCAGTTACGGTGTGCCCGACGGCATCTTTATTGGTCCAGGTAACCGTGGTTCCGACCTTAACGGTGATCGACATCGGATCAAACATGTAATCTTTAATTTGCACGGTGTCGGTGGCCACCGCAGTTCTGCTCATATCTGACATATTGCCAGACGACGAATTTGAGGCTTGAGTCGCTGTACGTCCTGCGTTCTGACTATGCCCGCTCCCCGAATTGCTTGAGGTGTTAGTAGCCACCAGTACACCAGCCACAATCGCAACGAGCACCACGGCACCCACGATAATCCAGGTTGTTTTCTTACTCATATTTCCTCCTTATACGTCTACTATACCAAATATAGTGAAACCGAGGTCTCGTGCTACGATTAAACACATGACCAAGCAACAGATCCAAATTAGCGCCTGGGGATTGAGCGCCATCGCTTCGGTGCTAGCCGTACTTGCTTGGGGACGAGAATATGGCTGGGAGTTGCTGCCGATCAATAATTACCAACTCTTCCCCCTGCTCGGCTTGTTGGCTTTTAGCCTGATGTGGGTGCATTACGTTATTGGCGCATTGCGTGAACTAACAGGGGTAGCGCTGTCAAGTGTAGCGCGCTTTTATCAGATTACCGGTTACGCCGTTTTGGCGTTGATTTGTTTGCATCCGGGCCTGCTCATCTGGCAGCGCTGGCGCGACGGGTTCGGCTTGCCGCCGCACAGCTACGAAAGCTATGTCGCACCGGGCCTGGGGTGGATAACCCTCTTGGGCAGCGCCAGCTTACTGGTATTTTTAGCCTACGAAGCACACCGCTGGTTTGCCGAGAAGCGCTGGTGGCACTTCGTGCAAGAGGCCGGCGACCTGGCCATGCTGGTCATTTTGTACCACGGCTACAAGCTGTGCATCCAGTTTGACGACCGCTGGGTAGCCGGCCTCTGGACCTTTTACGGAGTTATTCTCGTAGCCATTCTTATAAGGAGTTACTACCGAAAGTACACTGCTTGGGCGCATGGCGAATAAGCAGGTGTCGGTGAGCGTGGACTCAACCAGTACATACGAAAAAACCCGGCGTGAGGCCGGGCTTTTTCGAACTAATCAAGCCGTTACAGCTTTTTTAGTAAGCGATCAATTTTGATCAAGCTTTGATTGGACGTTGGTGCCAATACGAAGTCTGAAGTTGTCATACCTTTGTACGACCTTTCTTATTTTTGTTTTGTAAATGTTTGTTTGTGATCACTAACACTTTGTATTATACATGTTTTTGTTATTTTGTCAATAACATGTACGCTGTGTTTTTGGTCTTTTTGGATCTCAATATGTATGATACTGCTTATGCTCAAGGGGGGCAATGGCTACTTTGTTGTTTTATTTACAGACTTGTTGGTGGTCCAGAATAAGCCGATAGCAATTGCAAACAAGAGTAACGAAAATACGAGTAAGGCGCCGTTTATATGGCGCGGTGTCGTAGTTTGAGTTGCGGCCGTACTGCCAGCAGGCGCAGCCAAGCTAACAGTGGTGAGAGCGCCTGGATGCAGTGTAGTCCCGCCCTGACTTTGCAGCAAACTACTAGTTGTGCCGGGCTGAATCTGGCCCGATTCCGGAGAAGCAGTGCCGGTAGTTGACGGCGCCGAAGTTTGCGGGCTCTGGGTGGCAGATTGGTCACCACCGGTCGCTTGAGAGGTTGAAAGTGTCATGTATCTATTGTACTACGGATGCGTCAGAACCTCGCGCCACGACAAGAAGTTGTAGCCGGAGGTCAGCGGATAGCTTGGCGGCGGTCCGTACTGCAAATTGTAGTCGTACTGGGTGGTGTTGTTTTCAACTCCAGAAATGTACCCGTTGGTGGCATCGTAGGCAGTATCCGTACGGTCACAGCGGGCGCCATTTTGCAGCCACGTCCAGGTCCAGGTTTGGCGGGTAGCCACCGATCCGTAAAACGTCATCTTTTGATTAGCGTTAGTCCACCCCCTGGTACAGCGGCCAGCATTGGAGCGATAGGTGCCCGGGTACATGACATCGCCTGATTGGGCCAACATGGCGGCATCCACCTCGAAATTGAAAGAGCCGGTAGCAGGCGGGGCATAGGGAGCTATCAGCACAGAATCCTGGGCGACCAGGCCGATAGCGTCTGAGCCGTTTTTGGCGCTGTAAGCCAATGGACCGGCGACCACGATATTGGCGTAGGTAGAGGACGAAGCACTGGCTAGCCTACCAGCCCCGATAGTTACGCGCCCGTGATAGGTCGGGTTGGAGCGCACCCAGACATTGTCTTCGGC
>DASVMD010000009.1:0-13784 GCA_036384495.1 Saccharimonadales bacterium (SeqCode) | reverse complement strand
TCGTATGCTATGGGCTGCACATCATTCTCTGGAGCCATGGCGGCTGGAACCGATATGTTACCCAGAAAAACCTCCGGTGCAGTTGCCGGCACCTGTGCATGCTCCAACCAAGCAGAGCCATGCAAATCTAAACTCTCTCCAAAATCATTCATTACGAAATAATATAATCAACCACTACAAGTTGCAAGACGGGCAGTCACTCTCTTACACTACTGAGTACGGTCCCGCACCTCCCGCGCCAATGCCTTATAGGCCCGCGCACCTTTGCTCCATTTGTCGTGTTCGTAAATTGTGCGGCCGTAGCTTGGCGCCTCGGCCAGCCGTACGTTGCGCGGAATAATCGTACCGAACACCTTGGCACCGAAGTAATTTTCGATTTCTTTCTGGACTTGTTCACTCAACGAGTTGCGTTTGTCAAACATAGTCAGCGCCACGCCGAGCAGCTCCAAATGTGGATTCGTGCTGCCGCGCACCGCTTGCACGGTGTTCAATAATTGACTCAGACCCTCAAGCGCGTAGTACTCAGTTTGTACGGGGATCAAAACCGTGGTGGCCGCGGTGAGTGCGTTGATCGTCAGCAATCCGAGCGACGGCGGACAGTCGATCAGCACGTAGTCGTAGGTCGCGGACTGCAAAGCTTTTTGCAATGCGAACTCTCGTTGCAGCTGCGAAACCAGCTCGACCTCAGCACCAGCCAAATCGGCGTTGGCCGGTAGCACCCATAATTGTGCGACATGCGTTTCATGGACCGCATCGGCTAATGATGTCCGCCCAAGCAAAACATCGTAAGTCGTTTTGGCGGCTTGTTCTTTGGCTACGCCCAACCCGCTGGTGGCGTTGCCCTGCGGATCCAAATCCACCACCAACACCGATTTCTTCTCGGCGGCCAACTGCGCGGCAACGTTAATAGTAGTGGTCGTTTTGCCCACCCCACCTTTTTGATTAACCACAGCGATGATTGTTTTTGTCATGTACCCTGCTCCGTTAGCCCCAGTATACCACCTCAGTCACCAGATCAATAGTAGCCGGATCATACTAGCCTTATACAGCTACCATATGTTCAGAGTCGCTTACGCTTGCGCCGTCAACACCTTTCAGGGATAATCACTCAAAAGCAAGGAGAGTTTATGCCAAAGATAGAGATTCCAGACTCATTGTACGTCGGCTGCAGCCTAACCGGAGCGCCTGAGGACTTTGTTGCCGAGGTAGAGGCTACCAAGGACATTTTAAAGAAAAATTATGACGTATATGACTTCGTTGGTCTAACAGCCGGCACCGAAAAAGACGTGTACGACTACGATATTGGAAACTGTGTAGCTAATTGCGGTATGTTCGTCGGGGTTTGCGATATCCCAAGTATTGGCCTTGGCCGGGAGCTATGTAAAGCAATCGAGCTTGGCAAGCCAACACTCGGCATCGCAGAGCAGAATGCCCGTGTCACCCGACTGGTGTTAGGCGCCGCAGTCGTAGAGCCAAACTTCAGCTTTGAGCGCTACGACAACATGCGCATCGACACGCCAAAACTTGTTGCAGCCAAGTTTGCAATCGCTAGAGCAAGCTTGTAGCGGAAACTCCTTGTTGACTAGATAACGTATACATTCTATAATGTTTGTTCTATGGCTGTTGGATCTGAAGACCTGAAATTAATTGCACTCGCGCATGGCTCCAACGTGGAACATGTCGCAGCTACTTACAACGAAATGCGTGCCGCTCTCGACGACAGGCTTGGTGGCATGGCCGTGCAAGCCGCTAAAGAAAATGAGGCTGCACTGGTAATCCGAAACTTTATCGGCTCCTGCATAGATGTACTACCTCGCTATGGCGACATTATGCTGCCCTGGTGCAATAATGAGAGCAGAGTAAACGTAGACACTCAGGCCGACGTACGATGGCTCCAGCACTCCGCCATGTGGATTAAGGGTAGCGGTGGCCTACACAAAGCGTATTATCTCCTGGGCGAATCTCCAGCTGGCAAGAAAACCGAACTCCTACTGCATGAGCCAACCGCCAAAGATGGCGCTCAAGGGCTGCTCTGCGCAGCAAATATTAAACAAGCCGACTACAAAACACAACAAGCCGCTATGCCGCATACCATGAAGCCCTTAACTGCTAAAGAAATGAATGACTTCTACAATCGAGAAGCTGAACAGTATACGCTTGGCTACTACCAAGATCCGCAAGGAGTGATGGTCGGATCCTGGAAGCGGAACTATGAAAGTTTGGCATTCGAAAAGCTTCCCCGATGGATTAGCCAAACACCCGTAGTGGCTCAAACCGAAAACCTTTCTTCGGCAGTCTATCCTTTTCATCTGGAAAAGTTCAATGTAGGCAATAGGCTTAGCTACTTAGCTCTCGCTTTTGACAAGGGTGAGGAGCTTACCAGGGTAATTGATACCTATGTTACCGGCGCTTTGACTCAAGCAACAGATACCTCAAATTAAAAAGCTCCCGACTGTTCAGGTCGGGAGCTTTGTTTCGGTTTTGATTTTGGAGTTTAACCTTTTTGTTGGTTAGGACTGGAGACCTCACGCCTTCAACCCTATGTATGTAGTATCTACCAGCCGGCGCGGCGGTTCAAGCCTTTTTTGCATAAAATGTATACTCGCCCAAAAGGTACTTTTTTGGCACTATTTTGCAGGGTATCCGTTGTAAATAATGTAACGATTGGTGCAAACACCCTATGTTTACACCTTAAATGTTTGTTGTTTGCGGCAGTCGATTTAAGCCACGCGTTGTGTCAATAACAACTGCCAGGAATTCCGCTTAAACTTATCCACAGACGCAAGGCGCTTAATGGCTGCCAGAAAGTAGGATTTTATCCTACTTTGCCGCACGCATAATATGCAATAATAGTAGTATTTTTAGATTATTTATGGTATAATCATACTACACAGTGGCGTCTGGCTACTTGAACCTCAAGCCTGAAAGGGGCTTAACAATGTCGAATTCATTGGTGTTTCGCCCGTTCACCCGTGTCTACAAGCGTGGGGTGAGCGAGCTGTTGTACGCCGTGGTGCTGTTGATGCTGGGAGCGGGATTCTTTCTGCTCTTCAGTTACGACGCGCCGTGGTGGACGTTCCTCCTGGTGTGTCTGGGCTTCGGCGCGGCCACCTTGCCGTTCACCTGGCGACCCAAGCCGGACAACAAAGATTGGAACAGCCGAACGGCTCGCGAAGTAGCGTGCTATCAAGGGCTGCTAGCCGTCTCGTTGGTGTTGCTAATTGTTTTTAGTGCTCCGTGGTGGTTCGCAGTAGGCGCTTTGCTCTTCTATGCCGGCACTGTTACCCTGTGCTGGTGCGTAATCTGGCCCGAGCACTTCAAGGATGAAGTTATCGTGTCGCTGGTGTTCGGCCTCATGTATGCCATCCAAGCGGTGGGCCTGTCGGCTTATCGGTTCCTGCAGCTCATGCAGAACCCGTACAAGCTGTGGAAGATGGCACCGGAACTCCGGGCTCGTCCCGACTTGCTCACGAATACAGGGGCGTACCACGCAGACCAGGATGCTCACCGAGAGTGGGAGCTGCGAGCCAAGGGCAACCATTTCGTCATCCGGGAGTACCACACCAGTCCACTGTCTCGTCTAGTCAGTTGGCTGAGCAGGTCTGGTGCCATCATCGAAATCAAATTCGACGAAGGCCACGGGCTGAATGTACAGCAGTACCGCTATTTCCGACGCAAGACGAACGACTACCTTGGGCTTGCGCGCAGGGATTGGAATGCTGGAGGCAGTTCGGGTGAAGGCGCCGAAAAGCGCTACGTCAAAGTTTCCTTTGACCTGCGTCGTGGCTACCACCACCTCACGGAAATTGATGCCCGGCTTCTAGCTGAGTGCATCAAGGATGCCCGCAAATTCAGGGGTGACCGTCGTAGCGGCGATCGCTCCATCGACATCGACTGAAGTTCCATTCCCTAGGGAATGTCGAGCGCGGGGCGCGACCAACAAACGGGTCGCGCCCCATGGTGTCACAATCCTTTCTACATACTATGTATGCAAATTGTGACACTTTTTCTCCCCCTTATCATCTAATCGGCCACTATTGTTTTAGTAGTTTCACGCAAGTAGGATAAAATCCTACTTTGCCGCACAGGTATATACAAAAAAGAACCCCCGAGGAGGCCCTTTTTTGAAACATAAACCAAGCGTTCTAGGCGATTTTAGTAATCTTGAGGACGGTCTGGTGCTGGCGGTGGCCACGGACTTTATGTACGCGCTTTTTGGCTTTGTAGCGGATAGCGGTGACTTTGTCGGCTTGCACGTCGGCTTCGACGATTTCGGCGGTGACTTTGGCCTTGGCTACGGTTGGCGCGCCGATTTGTACGCTGTCGCCATCGATAACCATCAGCGGCTCAAAGGTAGCGGTCTTGCCATCGGCCTTAACCAGCTCAACCTTGAGGGTTTCGCCCTCGGCAACGAGGTACTGCTTACCACCGGTTTGAATAACTGCTTTTTTCATATCGTTCTAGTCTAGCAAAATTTGCCGCCCCTGTAAAGGGTCAAGCGTTTAGGTAGCGCTCTGCCAGATTCTTAGGGATTTCAATCTGTCCGTCTTGCGTAAATACTTCGGTGCTTCCTTGCGGACAAATAGTGGTCAAGTCGTCGATATATGACGGCTGGGTCACCAGTTCAGAGATTGTCAGATTGCCGGCTCGTTTAGGCGCCTCGAAGACAAAGAAGTAGCCCGGCGGGACATCAACAAAATCCTGCGATTTGCGGCGCACCGCCTCTTCAGTAATTGAACCGGTTCGCGAATTAGTTAAGAGCAATGTACCGATACCCCTGTTAATTGTTATCGATTTTGGCTCCGCACTGCGCGGCAGATAGGCGAGTTCGCTGTGCTTGCCAGTCAAAATTCGACGAACGATCCGCGCGGCAGCGATGCTGCCTTGGTCAAGATACTCAATACGCGATTCAAGATAGTTACTGCCGCCACGCTGGATACTTCGGATCGGCGAGCCGTTATAGGTCACTAGACACGGTTGCCAGTGTGGCGCACAGAGTAAATCAGCCTCAATATCGATGCTTTCGCGGCTAGCAAAGCGCCTGAGATCACCGCTTGCCGAATCCGGTAGTCGTTTAACGTAGCTCATGGACTTATGCTTGCTCTGCTTTTGCTAAGCTGATCTGCAGCTCAGCACCATCCACCTTGGTGCTTATGCTAAAACTGCCCTCTGTGGGCTTTTTGAGGGCCGCTACGAGCGTTTCTGCCTTGATGACGTCCATGAGACTGCTATCGTCCAAAACAGCCTGTAGAGCCTTGTCTGAGGTCTCAAAATGCAGATTTATGCGGTCGTCCACCTGTAAATCGGCCTGTTTGCGAGCCTGTTGCACATTGCGGATGATCTCGCGCATCTGGCCTTCGCGCTTGAGCTCGTCATCTACGTCTGTTTGTATGGCGATCACGAGATTCTCAGGATTATCACCTTCCACGCTGGTTCGATCATTAAGCAGCACTGCCTTTACGTTAAGTTCTTCTCTGAAAATGTCTTCAAAATCTGCAAGCCGAGCGCTGTCTTTACCACGGATTTCGGCAAGGCGCAGCGGTTGGCGCACCTTGATTCCAGCATTTGCCCGCTGCGCCAAACCTTCAGTAATGAGATCGCGCAGGACTTCCATTTGATCGACTAGCAGTTCGTTAATATGCCCGGATTCGGGCCAATCTAACAGATGGACGGATTCGCCGCCGGTCATTTTTTGGTAGAGTTCTTCGGCTAGGAACGGGGTGAATGGGGCCAAAATTAGGCTGAGCTGTGTGAGCACATAGTGCAGCGTGCGGTAGGCGTCGTTTTTGTCGGTGTCGCTGGTGGATTTCCAGAAGCGTTTGCGGCTGCGGCGGACGTACCAGTTGCTGGCGTCGTCGATAAACGGCAGCACTGGTTTAAGGGCGCTCGGCAGGTCGTAGTTTTGCATGTGTCGGTCGACCTCTTGGGCGAGCTGGTGCAGGCGGCTGACGATCCATTGGTCGAGCGGGTTTTTGAGGTCGCTGCTCGGGTCCTGCGGGAGTTCGCCTTTGGCGAGGCCGCTGTCCCAGCCATCGACATCGGCGTAGAGCGTGAAGAAATCGTACATGTTCCAGATCATACTGAGCTTGCGGGCCACATCGCCGACGTCTTTGTCTTGCAATGAAAAATCTTCGCCGTTAAGCACCGGGCTCGACAGTAGCAGGAATCGCCAGGAATCGGCCGAGTATTTGTCCATCAGCTCGTTGGGATCGGTGAAATTGCCGCGGCTTTTGCTCATTTTGAGGCCGTCGTTGCCGGCGATGTTCCCTGTTACGACAACGTTTTTGAAAGCGTTGTGGCCGAACAGGCCGACGTTGACGGCGTGCAGGTAGTAGAACCAGGCGCGCACCTGGCCGACGTATTCCACGATGAAGTCGCCCGGGAAATTGGCCTCGAATTTTTCCTTGTTTTCGAATGGATAGTGGAATTGAGCGAATGGCATACTGCCGCTTTCGAACCAGCAATCGAGCACTTTGTCGATGCGCGTGTAGTGCTTGCCATCGAGATCAAACTCGATATCGTCGACCCACGGCCGATGGTAGTCGTCGAGCGCTTTGCCGCTCAATTCTTTGAGTTCGGCGTAGCTGCCGATCACCTTGATGTCGCCGTCTTCGCTTTTCCAGACGGGCATAGCCGTGGCCCAAAAACGGTCGCGGCTGAGGTTCCAATCCGGCGCCTGCAAGATGGTTTTTTCGAAACGACCGTGCTTGATGTGCTCCGGGAACCAGGTGATGTGCTCGGTGTTTTCTTCGAGCATTTCGGTGCGCTGGCCGTCGATATCCATGAACCAACTGGGGTGAGCGCGATACATCAGCCGGTTGCCGTTGCGCAAGTTGTGCGGGTATTCATGCTGGATGTAGTCGATTTTCCAGACAATGCCGCGCTCTTTGAGGTCTTTGGCGATCTGTTTATTGGTGCTCCAGACCTCTTGGCCTTGCCAGTCGCCTTCGGTGTAAACGCCGTACTCATCGAGCACATGCACCACGGGGATTTTATTGGCCCGGGCCAACTCAAAATCTTCTTCGCCGTAGGCTGGCGCCAAATGCACGATGCCGGTGCCGGAATCGGTAGTCACGTAGTCGGCTGCCCAGACTTTATGGGCGTTTTTGCCCCTGTTTTCAAAGAGTGGCTCGTACCCTAAACCAACCAGGTCGCTTCCCTTAATAGTTTGGATTTCGCTCCACGACAGCAAGTTGTGTTTTTCGTCTGTTATAACTTTATCAACTAGATCTTTGGCGAGGATGAACCGCTCACCGCTCACAACGCCTTCAACATACTCAACGTCGGGGTTAACAGCTATCGCCGTATTGCCCGGCAAGGTCCACGGAGTAGTCGTCCAGGCCAGGAAGTATACAGGGCTTCCACCGCTAATAACGCCTTTTGGATCGTGTTTTACTTTGAATTTTACGTAGACGCTGGGGTCGGTGACGACTTTGTAAGCGCCGGCGTCCATGGTGACTTCGTTTTTGCTGAGTGGGGTGGCCCACTTGGTGTCGTACATCAGCACGCGTTCGCCCTCGTAGATTTTGCCTTTTTCGTAGAGTTGCTTAAAGGCCCACCAGACCGATTCCATGTAGTCTTTGTCCATGGTTTTGTAGGCGCCCTTGAAATCTACCCAGCGACCGATGCGGTCGATGGTGTCTTCCCACTCGCTACTGGTCTGCACCATGCTTTCGCGGGCCGTTTTTATATAATCTTCGAGGCTGATTTTGGTGCCGATGTCGTGCCGGTCGGTGATGCCAAGTTTTTTCTCCACGAAGTTTTCGGCCGGCAAGCCATGGCAATCCCAGCCCCAACGGCGCTCCACGCGCTTGCCCTTCATGGTTTGGTAGCGCGGCACGGCGTCTTTGACGATGCTGCTAAGTAGCGTCCCGTGGTGCGGCACCCCTGTAATAAACGGCGGGCCGTCGTAAAATACATAGGCGTTGTCCTCAGGGCGTTGCTCCACCGACTTTTCAAAAGTCTTGTGCGTTTTCCAATACCGAGCAAGGTCTTTCTCGTATTCTAGTGCCCTGCGGCGCGTGCCTTTTTTGTACTTCATATGCTTATTGTAACTCCTTGATAAATAAAAAAGCCCCTATTTTGCAGGAGCTCCTGTTGGAACGGTACCATCCTGCTTCGGGACTTACTTTCGATTTAACGGATCTTTCCGGTCGATTCTACTGAGCTCACAAGATGATCTTGGGCTGTTCTTTCGACTCCTCGCGGGTGATAGCCGCTCTAACGGATTCTAAATTGTTAGCTCATTATATCACACCACATCTGTTGAGAGTAGTTTGACTATTCAATCAATATATTTTACAATCAAATTTAATATGACCGAGTTAGCTGGCAACTTTTGTATTATCGACGATCTCTTAGAGAGACCCTATGAGGGAGATCCCGGTAATTTCGCCGTAAACCGAGTTGAAAAAGCTGCAAAAGAACTACAGAATTTAGTGCCAATCAACTGGCCAGATGCGAACGGCGCGATTTTTATCCCATCCCTTAAAATTTCTACCGCCTCAGCCTTATTGCCAAGTATGCGAGCTGTCGCTACAGATACAGCTCACAACCGTGAAGTAGCCCAAGAAGTAACGCAAAATCTCGCGAAAATCGGTAGAGTTGTATGTACTACAGAGAGATTGAGCTTGCCTGCCCTGCGCGAAAGAGCAAATGTTAGAGGGGCGCTCAGCGAGTTCGCAGTATTGAGTGCTTTATGGTCAATGACTGCAAATGGTATGCTACACAGTGACTGTTACATTTGGCCAACAGTTTCAAATGAGGATCGTACAGAAAGAAAGCAGGATGGCTATAAGATGGGTGCTGATCTCCTTTTATTACGGTCCCAAGTGCCAGAGTTACAGAAATGGATACAGGTCAAAACAAGGAATAGTAATAAGGAGCGGAGAGGATACCACCCAGATACCGTACATCTAAGTGTCGCTCACCTTATGGAAGAAAATGAAGGAAAGCCGCTTGACCTTATAGATGTGGTTACTAAAAATGATTTGCCTCGTTTAAGACGCATAGGCCGCCAGGCACAAGTTCGTTTTTCGGCAGCTCGAGCCAAACAGCTAGAGGATGAAGCTGCCAGTATTCCGGCCCAACAAGCATCTTAGCCGCGGGCGTAGCCGAGGACTTCGTCAAGAAGCGGGATTTGGTCGCCCTCCCAGCTTTTGTGGAGGTAGCCGTCGTTTTGGATGACTAGGATTGCCGGATATTGCATGACATCGTACAGCGTGGCCGTGGCCATGCCGTCGCGGGTGTCGATGCTGAGCACTTCCAGGCGGCCGTCGACGTGGCGGTTCTGGAATTCGTGCACGAACTCTTCTATCAGGCGGCCATGTTCAGAGTTTGGGCGGTAGAGCACAAGCACTTTCATGCCCTAAGCGTAGCGTGTAGTCAGCGAATGGTCAAGACGCCTGCTTCTTTGCCCTTACACAGGCGTGCAGCTTATGAAGTAGAGTTTTAGGTTTTTCGACATAGGTAGCCGTAGCGTATTCCGTAACACCTGATGGGATACCGTCTATTTTTATCCACCAACGAGATTCTCGCTTGCGCTCACCCACCGACGGATCTGACCGCACGAGACGTCCGAGTTTTTTGCACAGAGCTGGCACTGGGTCACCATCGGCAAAAGCATAGTGCTCGGGCCAATTGCCGATACTTTTTGCACTGACGCTTGGATACACAAAAATATCGGGGTAGCCACCGCCAAGATCATCGAAAACTAGGGTTGGATGATTGGCAGCTGCAGTTGCAGGATCGTGGACTGGCGATGCCTCTACGTTGCTTGCCCCAACGCCGTGAGCCCCGATTGCTAGCGTCAGCGCACTCCCCGCTGCTGCGATAGTTTTGCCCATTTCCATGTTCTGTATACGTGACATAGTCTATCTCCTTAATTCGTCTATGCTATCAGTCCTGGAGTACATACCGTATAAGATATCTCACAAAATTTAGAGATGCGCCGCACGGACTGCATTGCTCTGCTAATTAAATAGAGGGCCGAATGGCCCTCTATTTAATGGTACGACTGGCGGCTCATGAGCAGCCGGTGGTTGAGCCACAGCTCGAGCAGACGTAGCAGCTGCCGGAGCGTTGGGTTTGGTTGCCACAGTTGTAGCACAGCGGCGCGTTGGAGTCCTGAACGGCTGCCTTGGCGTCGGCGGTTACTACAGCTGGGGCTTCGCTGACGCTTGGGTTGTCACCTGCTGGCGCAACGGTAGCGACCGAAGCGGTTGGCGCTACGACCGTTGCTGCAACTTGCTGCACTGGCTCGGGAGCCGGTGCTTCTTCCAGCAAGGTGGTTTGCATCTCGGGCATGTCATCGAGCGAGGCCAGGCCTAGTTCCAGACGATCGTCGAAGCTCAGGTAGTCGAGCGCCAAACGACGGATAATGTAATCCGTAATTGAGCTGGCGGTGCGAATATCTGGGTCATCGGTGATGCCGCTTGGTGCGAAGCTAGCGCCGCGAAGCGTCTTAACATACGACTTCAGCGGAACGCCAAATTGCAGACCGTGGCTGACACTAATCGCGAACGAGTCCATGAGACCGGACAGCGTGCTTCCCTGCTTGCTGACGTTAATGAACAGCTCGCCAGGGGTGCCGTCTTGGTACTCGCCGACAGTAAAGTAGCCTTCGAGGTCGGCAATCTGGAACTTATAGGTTTTAGAGTTGCGTACTCGTGGCATCTTGCGGCGCACAGCGCCTTTAATGACCATGGCACCTTCGGGCGCGACGGCTGCAGAAGTAAGCGAGGCCGTCTTGTGCCGAGTGTCTTCTGTAGTTGGCGCGCTTGGAGCGGCGCCATCTTTTTTAGCCATGCTCAGCGGCTGACCAACCTTACAGTTGTCGCGGTAGATAGCCACCGCCTTGAGGCCCATCTTCCAGGAATCGATGTGGATTTGCTCGATATCTTCGACAGTGGCCTCTTCGGGCATGTTCACGGTCTTAGAGATTGCGCCGGACAGGAATGGCTGTACAGCGGCCATCATCTTAACGTGGCCACGGTAGTGGATGGCGTTGTCGCCCATGGAGCAAGCAAAGACGTCTTTGTGCTCCGGCTTGAGGCCAGGCGCGCCAATGATGGTCTTTTCAACGTCGATATAGCTAACGATTTCATCAATCTGCTGCTTGCTGTAGCCGAGCTTTTTGAGTGCGCGAGGCACTGTTTGGTTAACGATATTCATGCTACCGCCACCGACGAGCTTTTTGTGTTTAACCAAGCCGAGATCCGGTTCGATGCCAGTGGTGTCGCAGTCCATCATCAGGCCGATGGTGCCAGTTGGAGCCAACACTGAAGCCTGCGAGTTGCGCACGCCGTAGAGCTCGCCGAGCTCAACCGCTTCGTCCCAGGCGCTGGCTGCGGCTTGCAGCAGCTCCTCGGAAACCAGGCTGGCGTCAATCTTGGAGACTTCAGCGCGGTGCATACGCAGCACCTTCAGCATACCTTCGCGGTCTTTGGCGAAGCCGGCAAACGGACCAACGCGATTAGCGATTTTAGCGCTCGTAGCGTACGACTGACCAGTGAGCAGCGCGGTGATAGCTGCGGCAATGGCGCGGCCTTCGTCGGAGTCATATGGAAGACCCAAAGCCATCAAAAGCGCGCCGAGGTTAGCGTAACCGATACCCAGCTCGCGGTAAGCGCGGGCATTTTTACCGATTTTTTCGGTTGGGTATTCGCTGTAGCCGACCAGGATTTCCTGAGCCGTAAAGATCAGTTCCACGGTGTGGATGAACTCTTTAATATTGAAGCTGCCATCATCGTTCAAGAACTTGAGCAAGTTGAGGCTCGCCAAGTTACAAGCCGAGTTGTCGAGGTGCATGTATTCGCTACAAGGATTGGAGCCATTGATGCGGCCAGCGTTCGGCGTGGTGTGCCACTTGTTAATGACAGTGTCGAACTGCATGCCAGGATCGGCACACTCCCAGGCGGCTTCGGCGAACTGGCGGAACAAGTCGCGGGCTTTGACCTTTTTAACTGATTTACCAGAGGTAACCGAGCGCAAATCCCAGTCAGCGTCGTCTTCGACGGCCTGCATGAATTCATCGGTGACACGCACCGAAATGTTGGCGTTTTGGTACTGCACGCTAAAGGAATCTTTACCGTCGAGGCTCATGTCCCAGCCCAAAGCTTGCAGGTCGCGGGCTTTGCGCTCTTCGATGGCTTTGCTCCAAATAAACTCTTCGACGTCTGGGTGATCAACGTTTAAAATGACCATTTTAGCGGCGCGGCGAGTTTTGCCGCCGCTCTTAATCGCACCGGCGGAAGCGTCGGCACCGCGCATAAAGCTCAGCGGCCCGCTGGCCGTACCGGCTGACTTGCCAAGCGGTTCTACGCTGGAACGAATCGGGCTAATATTGATGCCCGAGCCCGAACCGCCCTTAAAGATCATGCCTTCGTCGACATACCACTGCAAAATTGCCGGCATAGTGTC
The DNA here is from genome assembly GCA_036384495.1 of Saccharimonadales bacterium (SeqCode). GTDB lineage: Bacteria > Patescibacteriota > Saccharimonadia > Saccharimonadales > UBA4665 > JAQGHB01. Next base: position 1,364 of record DASVMD010000009.1, on the reverse strand, counting down.
TTCGATACCCAAAATGAAGCAAGCGCTGGCCTGCTGGGCACGCGATTTAGCGCCGATGTTAAACCACACCGGGCTGTTAAACGCCGCGCGCTGCGTCGCCAGCACGTACTTGAGCTCTTCGCGGTAATCTTCGGCCTCGTCCTGAGACACGAAGTAGCCTTCTTGCACGCCCTGACGCGTCACCGTATCAACAACACGGTCGATCAGCGTCCGCAACGACGCTTCGCGCTCCTTGGTGCCCGGCGTACCCGTAAAGTACTTCTGCGCCACAATGTTAATGGCGTTCAAAGACCATCCTTCAGGAAATTCCACGCCTTTTTGCTCGAAAACCGGCGTATCCTTTAATGGATTTTTAATAATTGAATCGCGCTTGACCCATTTAAGCTGGTCGTAGGCCTTGCTTTTTTTAGGGGTAAAAAGCCGTGCCACCCCTAGGCTAGTTGTTGATCCCATATTGTTTTCCCTCTCTTACACCTCTTATTTTATTATTTTTGGTTGTTTGTTAGAGTTCTGTCGGATTTCCCTGCTCTCGCTTCAGAGTTGTCCTCCGTGAGCTCTCTGCGACCTCGAAAGTATGTTCGAAACCGGAGAGAGCCGTCAACGTTTAGTCGTTGACCTCTACTATATGCTTGCCCTGCCGTACGTTCGACAGCTCCTTTTCGAAGCTGGCGATGTCCTTGAAACGTCGGTAGACGCTCGCAAACCGCACGTAGGCAACTTCGTTCAGCCGAGCCAATTGCTCCATCACCAACTCGCCAATGCGCGTGGAACGAACTTCCTGCTCGCCGCAGGCGTAGAGCTCATGTTCGATCGCATCAACCACTTTTTCTAGCTCCATGGTTGTCACCGAGGTCTTTTCGCAAGCCCGATACAGGCCAGCCAAAAGCTTGGTGCGATTGAACAGCTCACGCGTCCCATCATTTTTAACGATAATGAGCTGCGGGCGTTCCAGGCGTTCGTACGTTGTGAATCGATACCCACAACCTACGCACATGCGGCGGCGACGAATTGCTTGGCCCTCTGCCACGTCGCGCGATTCAATCACTTTGATGTCATCGCTTTGGCATTGAGTGCATTTCATGCTGCCTCCTTAACCAATTTGCGCGGCCACAAATACGCCGTTTTGCGCACATTATGTATACGAAAAACGGACGCTTTTATGTATTTGACCGAGCACTTTTTGGTTATTTTTACGCTTAATGTGCTCACACCGTATGTTGTTGTTTTTCCACATATAGTGGTGTGTGCTTCTAATATAGCCCTAGCAGTAGCGTTTTGCAAGCATTTTAACGCTGTATTAATTAGTACGGGCGCACCGGGGTTACAGCCTATGATATTCTGCTTGAAGCGCCGCTTCGCCGTCC
>DASVMD010000008.1:0-10253 GCA_036384495.1 Saccharimonadales bacterium (SeqCode) | reverse complement strand
ATATAGGCGGACACAGAACGCGTTAATCAACGACAGGACTAAAGAAGTAATCTATACGCCACCCGCTGCAAATAAAATCCCCGCCCTCATTGCGGATCTTGAGAGGTTTCTAAATGATAACCCTAGAGATATAGACCCTATCCTGGTAACTATACTGGCCCATTATCAGTTTGAGGCAATCCACCCATTCGGGGACGGTAACGGGAGGACGGGAAGAATTCTGATGGTTCTCAGTCTCACTCATTTCGATTTGTTAGATTTACCCGTGCTTTTTATTAGCGGGTATATCAACAATCATAAGCGTGAGTATTACGAAGCTATTCGCAGAGTCACGGACGAGGGTGACTGGAAAGGCTATATAGATTATATGCTCACAGCTTTTAAAGAGCAGGCGATTGAGAGTACGGACGTACTACTTAAAATTAAAGATTTACATGAAGAAGTTAAGCGTAAGATTCGAAACGATTTGCCAAAGATTTACTCCAGAGATCTGGTAGATGCAATTTTCAGCCAGCCATTTATCACTCCAACTCGGTACGGGGAGGTGTTAAAGGTTACGTATCAAACTGGCTCAAGCCACTTAAAGAGCTTGGAGAAGATCGGCGTGATGCAGTCGGTTAAGGTCGGCAAGTACCTTTTCTTTGCAAATGTTGCGTTGCTCGACTTACTGAGGCCTAAGCCAAAACAGTAGGCCCTCACCCACCCCTATATGGGCTCGACAAAATACATATTGCCATGAGGGGCTAGCCTGTACCTGCCTGGCTTGGCGTATCGAAGTATTAAGTACTTTGTAAACTCGCTGAGCCAGATATTTTCTATCATGGTGTGACCAAATTCATCGCTGTGCTGGCCTACGGCGTCGTATGTGTCGTAAGGATTTTTTCTGAATAATTTGTGGCCGACATTCCACGAATTACGGATGTACACGCATCGAATTAAGAAGCGCATATTTCCTCTCGGGACATTTTTATCGTAACCCGCGGCGGCCGCGACCGCCGCAGCAAAACTAATATTGTTTCTCAACGTCCTGATATTATTAGGCGTCTTTGCGTGAAACTCCCTGCAAAGAGTTGATTGTGGCCTATTGTTTGGGATGAACCGTTGCTTGATAGCGGCGGCATTTGCTGTGGAGCTACCTAACTCTTTAAAAACCTCGAGGATTTTAAAAAAATTCAGAAAGGCTTCGGAGTCGAACCCAAGTTTGTCCAGTTCGTAGCCCCTTCGCCAGTAGTTCAGCATATTTGGTAAATAGGCAGCCCTATTTTTGCTAAGATCGCGAAATACCTGCATATCTTTTGCGAGCGCAGTTGCGTTGTACTGAGTACTTTGCCCGCTTTGATGAGTAGAAGGAAACGGGAAGTCATCTTCGCTAACATGGGTCTGAGCGTATCCCCAGTTCATTCCCCATTTTACGTTCATGTCAAAAGCAAAGCATGCTAAGTTTCGCGCATGACCAGTTATCTGGTTTACGCGCTTTTCTATCTCAGGCATATGCGGCTGGCTCTCATCAATATCGTACTCGCGCAATGAATTGAGCCTAATTTTGTCGCCCGCAAGAAAAACATGCCACTTATGGCCTCGATAGCTAATCTCGGCTGTCTCGTTGATATTAGAGGGCATAGTAGTGAGTTCAACCCAAATAGTACTTTTGACCATGCGTTTAATTATGCACTTTTATCGGGTTCAAGTCTCGGTTTACGTCAGGCCCACACGCAAGAGTTTGCCGTCCAGCCCTATTGAGCCATTTCGCCTCCATGGGCGACGATGGCGTAGAGTATCATGAGGTCAATAAATATAGCGATTGCAGACCAAAGTGGAGCCGCCGCGAACAAGGCGATATTGACGAGCAAGCTAGCAGTGACTAAGATGGCGCCAATTATTCTTCCCAGCATGTGTCCGGTAAGGAGGAGGGAAGCGGACATTGCCAGTAGTATTCCTCCGGCAATCATTGACCAGCCCCAGCTCGAAGCGTCAAAAACCCACGCGTTACTAGAAGTGGTGATGTACCAGTCTTGGCCCACGACCCCGCCTATGCCAAAGAGTATGTGGAGCACACCGGAAACAGCCATTACGATTCCCGCAAATCCGACCCAGCCAGTCCACCCTGTAACTTGTTGATGTTGTACTGTTGCCATAATGCCCCCTCTGTTGTTAATTACACCTAAATGATAGGCCGTGACGAGTAGTGGCGCAGCAAGAATACCTACTCTCTAGATGTGACTAGCTTCACACATAACAGGGCTGTTCAGGCGCGAATACGTGTTTCGTCGCCGTGTACGAGCAGTGCGTATAGTACCAATATGTCGATGATTATGGCCGCGATGGACCAAACGGGGTAGGCCGGTAAGAAGATGAGGTTAGCAACAAGCGACAGGGCCGTACCAAATGTCGCTACAATCCTACCCCAGAGCCCACCGCTAAAGAGTGAAAATCCTCCGGTGAGTAGTATGATGGCTAAAATAATGTGAATCCATCCCCACGCCGAAAAATCAAAAACCGCCAGTTGTTGCTGCGTCACTAAGTAAAATGTATTTTTAGATAGCGCAACAATTCCGAAAAAACCTTGAAATACAGACCGCACGAGCATCAGTATTCCTGCAAAGTATATCCACCCTACCCATCCTGTTGTGTTTTGGTCTGCCACTCGGTTAATTGTGTCTGCCATAGCGCCCTCCTCGATTAATGTCGTCAGTCTCCCTCAGTTCTAAAAATTTGTCAGCCTGTATTCTTACATTTTGTCGGGGGCATCTAGCGAATGTTTTCTGGTCGGCCACGTAATGTAGAGCAACATGAAGCCTGCTACCCAGCTGCCAACACCGATAACTCGGGCTAACCACGGCAGCTCGATGATGCCGGCAGCTCGCGCAAAACAGTACAACCCTACAAGCAATAGCACGCCCCCCGGTATCCAGTTTTTTTTCAGATCAGCCACGCTAAAGAGACCAATGCCTCCCAGCACGAGCAATGCGCCAGAAACAAATAATTCGGTGTCATTAAGGCGGTCGTTGGGCCAAAACAGGAACTTACTACCAAACCACAGCAGAATCAAAGCCATCAGCACGCCTACCGAAAAGTAAAATAGTCGTTTCATGACTGGAGTGTCCATAGGCGTACCTCCGATACCTTTATTGTCGACCGCGGCCCTAACAAAGTAAAGCTCCGGAGCGTGTGATATTTGTCATATTTACAGCGCGAAAAAACAGGTATATAACCATGACTAAAGCTTAGCAAGGAGGGTGTATGAACCAATCAACATTAAAAGACATGTGGGGGGCATTGGCGCTGCGAGGTATGGCCTCGATATTATTTGGTATAGCCGCTGTATTCTGGCCGCATCTGACCTTGGTAACGTTAGTGTATCTGTTCGGTGCCTATATCTTGGCGTCTGGACTAGTTAACTTGGTTATGGGACTTACAAATTTGAATGGGGCGGGCGATAGTTTTTGGTCTCGTATTCTTCTGTTGCTGGTGGGGGTCGGTGAGCTAGGGATTGGCGTGTATCTGCTCCGACATCCGCTGGTTACCTTCGCGACGTTCATCTTGCTAATCGGCATTACGCTGATCGTTCGCGGTTTAGTGGAGCTGTTTATGGGCATCTTTGGAGAGGGCACGGCGACCTACCGTGTGGCTATGGTATTTGGTGGTATCATCGCGGCTATTGTGGGCGTAATCCTGCTTCTGCAGCCGGCACGTAGTGGCGTGGCCTTTGTGTGGGTGCTCGGCTTGTACGCATTAATCACCGGCCCGCTGCTTATCGCTCTGGCCTTTGATGCCAAGAACGCCGCAGAAGACGCTCCAAGAGTTGCTCGAGGCCGCGCGTAGGCAGTGCGTGGCTAGCAAAATAAAGAAAACCAAGATAACGGTTACGCACGTGCCAAGAAGTGTGCAGCTGACTATGGTGCTGGCGGTCGTGGCTGGATTCCTATTTATCAGGCCATATGTCGGCACCATATTATTTTCGGCGCTAATCGCTTTTATGTTTAACCCGGTGTATAAGGCTGTGTATTGGCGCCGGAACAGCCATGGACAGGCGCTAATAAGCACTATTTTGGTAGCAACGCTCAGCCTGGTGTTGCCGCTGCTAATCGTGATTGGCGTGACGGTTAACCAGGCCAATGCCCTGGTGTCAAAGATCCAGAGCGGTAATGTCAACGTTGGCCCCGCGCAGGTTGAAACAGTAGTGGAGCGAGGCACAGAGCGCGTTAATAAAATTATCACAGCCCTGCCTGGCGGCGAAAACGTTACGCTCGACAAAAATAAGGCCGCCGAGCAGCTCAAAAAAATCGGTACCGAGCTTCTGCAAGGGCTGGTGAAGTTCATAGAGCACGCTAGCGGGGCATTCTTTGGCTTTATTAGCACGTCGATTCTAGCGTTTTTCCTGGTGGCCAGCATGTGGCGCTACCAGACCGAACTCGTCATTATGCTCAAAAACTTGAGCCCCTTTCACAATGACGTTACCGAGAAGTACTTAAACCGAGCCGCCGCTATGACAAAAGCCATGGTCAAAGGGCAGTTCCTGATTGCACTGGCACAGGGCTTTGCCAGCGCTTTCAGTCTCTGGATTGTCGGACTAGACTATTTTTGGTTCTTCTTTGTGCTCCTGACATTTCTCAGCTTCATACCGCTTGGTGGCGGCATTTTGACCATCCCAATTGGCGTAGTTATGGCACTTACTGGTAACATCGTCCAAGGGGTGTTTGTTATCTTGTTCCATCTGTTAGTGGTAACTAATATCGATAATCTACTACGTCCGCGTCTCGTTCCCAAAAATGCGCGACTGAACTCGGCACTCACCTTGCTGTCGGTGTTTTCGGGTCTGGCGCTGTTTGGCCCCGCCGGCGTTATTTATGGCCCGGTTGTTATGATTTTGCTCATCACCACCTTTGAGATGTACGCTGAGTATAATAAGCATATCAAGCGCCCATTACCGCCGAGTCTGGCCTAAAAACGTAACTTGACCGTTTGCTATTTCAATTATAAGCGCTTATAGTTAGAGTACGGTATTAAACAAAGGAGACTCCATGTTCGGAAGAGTTGAAGAACTAATCGTTGTTCTTTTAATCGTCCTCGTACTATTTGGAGGCAAGAAGATTCCTGAATTGGCCCGTAACATCGGTCAATCTGTTCGCGAGGTAAAGAAAGGCTTTACGGAAGAAGAAAAGCCAGTTGCCTCCAAGCGAGAAGAATCTAACGCCAAATCCTAAAAAGAGGTAGTTAAAGGTGGCGGACACACACAAAAGCCTGCCGCAAACACTGGGGGAGCACGTTACGGAGTTGCGTGCTCGCTTAAAGTGGTTTGCGTTGTTTTTCGCGCTGGGGGCATCGATTGGATATGCTTTTCACCAGCGCTTCATTGAGATATTAAAAAGTCCGCTTCACCAAAAAATCTACTACACCTCGCCAGCCGGTGGCTTTAACTTTGTTATGAAGATTTGTCTGGTGTTTGGGCTGGTCTTTGCCTTGCCAGCGCTGGTGTATAACGTTATTAGTTTTATCCGACCAGCATTTAATAAGGAAATCAAAAAGGGAACGGTTCGCCTCGTATCGCTCCTGTCGTTAATACTGGCTCTTGGTGGCGGGGCCTTTGCGTTTTTTGTAGTTGTGCCGGGCTCACTAAAGTTTTTCGCAAAATTCACCGATGGCGTCCAGCCTCTGTTAAGCGCCACCGATTATCTGTCGTTTGTCATCAATTGCGTCATCAGCTTCATGGTTATTTTCCAGGCGCCGCTAATTATTTTATTTATCGACCGAATCAAGCCGCTAACTCCCCGGCAACTATTCGGTTTTGAGCGTTACGTTATTGTAGGCAGCCTGGCCGCTGCGCTCATATTGCCCTTTACGTACGATCCCTTAACGCAGTTTCTGATTGCGTTGCCAATCATTGCGCTGTACAACCTGTCAATTATCTTTATAGCCTTTACCCATAGCCACCGGAAACGAGCAGCTAAGAAAAGCGCCCGAAGCGCCCGTTCGCATCAACCCGCTGTTCCACAACAGCGCCCAGTGGCAGCGCCTCAACCGGCGCGCCAGACCGTGCGTCCACGCCCTGTTATGGCTGCTACATCAGCACAAGCTCCCATAAGAAGGCCGCAACCGCTCAGCCCACGCCCACGCCAAATCATGGACATTATGCCACGCACACGTCCAAATATCGCCAGCGTTTCGCCTGATGCCGGCTAGAGAACTAGTGTCGGTTGAGGCTCTTATTGCCACCGTAGCTACTAGAGCCATAGCCCATAGAAGCCGAAGAGTTGTGGCCGAGCAAGCGCAAGATGGTACCCAGACCGAACACCGAGGCGACGCCAAACCCCAATGTTGCCAGGAATTCCTTACGGGACATTTCTTTTTGTAGTAACTCGTTCACTTGTGTTTGCATTTCTATATTACCTTTACGTATATTACACATAAATGATATCATAAAATTAATAAGCACAAGCAAAAATGAATATATTCATCGCCACAATTTATAATCTCGTTGCCCAAGCCTATGGCAGCTGTACGTATGGCAGCGGCACAGAGGGCTCCGGTTCTTGCTCTGGCTCCGCAGCGAGTAACTCAAGCGGCAGCGCGCTAGCTAACACCGGCCTCTTACTGGCAATTATTATAACTGCCGCTTGTCTCCTGATCTTTGCCACGCTGGTCGTTCGGATCTGGCGCAAAAAGAAATAGGTCTTAGCGAAGCCCGCGGATCGACTGTAGCTGCAAATTGTGCTGAGCAAATATCAGTAGCCCAATACTAATCAGTAGGATTACTAGCAACACTGTAAACTTGGTTTTATCAGACATGGTCGCTCCTTAAGGCAATTATTACCAGGCGGTTTTTGGGTGACCACAGCGGGGTGCAAGTGTAGAGCGTCAGCCGATTGTCGTTAGTCGGTGCCTCCACGCTGACGTCGCTGGGTGGCACTACGCGCGTCTCGGACACCGTGTAGGTGTATTGCTTACCGTTCCAGGCCAAGGCAATGGTGTCGCCAACGGCTATCTTGTCGAGGTTATAGAAAATTCCCTCGGGGTTGGTATAGGTAAAACGATGTCCGGCCAGCACCGTATTACCGCCGGCAGTTGGGCTGCTCGACTGCGGCCGGTGCCAGACGCCTTTGTTGGCGGTGTAAATATTCGGCCCTTCAAAAATCTGAGTGTTAAGCGCAATTTTAGGGATGGTTAGCCACTCACCAGCTGGTATCGGACGGCTAGTATTAGATGGCGATTTTCTTGACCTGATGACCTCTGTTAGCTTCTGTTGCTGATGGTGGCGCTGCTCCCACCACAGATTAAAATGGGGGTACAGCGGAGCAAACACTAAATAGCCATTGATTAGAATAATCAAGGCCACCAACGTATTGTTTATTCGCGAAAGCTTTAGCACTTATATAAGTATAAACGCTCTTTTTAGAAATTAGTTAATTGGGAAATCTTTACCATAAATGCCACAGTAGTTGGTCGACAATTAAATATTGCTTATACTTAATTGAATAACGAGAGGCAATATAAGCATGGCACGTTTACCAACACCAGGTTCAGATGAGGGCAAATGGGGAGATATCCTCAATGCTTTCCTGGCTGTGGAGCATAATAATGACGGCTCACTAAAGAACGTAGCTCGACCTGGTGATGTCGCGAACGTGGCTGACGGCAGCATTACCAACGCCAAGCTCGATACTGCTACCAAAGCTTCGCTCACCAAGGCGGATAACTCAGTACAGTCCGTAAACTCTAGGACGCCGACTGCCGGAGCGGTTACGCTTACTGCCAGCGATATCTCTGCCATACCTACATCGGACAAAGGGGCTACTAATGGCGTCGCAACCCTTACCAGTGGCACTCTAACGGCAGCCCAGATACCCGCCAGCGTTATTATCAAATCCACCAGTAGCGGCGACACCGGTAAGGCGATTGATGCCTACACAGGATTACCATTGGTAATAGCGGGTGCTAGTGGTAGCAGCACTGCTGCTGGGTCGGGTATCCTCGGTGAATCACCCGTGATTGCCAGTCGTGGTGCAAACATCGGTCTTATGACAACCGCTACTCTCGGCGGCGGCTCAGTCACCGACCTTAACTCACGCATTTCGCACGTTGTCGACGTCGATTGCACCGACGTGCGATTTGCATATCAGAATTACCAAGCTGGTACCACTAATGTTGGCGAAGCTTCTGGGGCGAACTCTATCACAGTCAATGCCAGCCTTGAACTTGCTGACGGCACACTGATCCCAATATTTTTCAGAGGTGCAGCAGCGGTAACGATTGCTCCTGACGGTATTGTGGTTTCTGACCCCGTCCCCGTAGAGCTGTCAAAGAACGCCGTTGTTTGGTCGCGTACACACGTGGTTGTTACTGCTGGTCAGACAGCCCCGGCAATCCGTAAAGCGAATGTTTACTGGGGTCAGAGCGAGGGTGCTGCCACGGCAACTACTGCTACCGACAACACCACGGGTACTGCAATCAGTGCGACCACGAACACCGTATCGGCGTACAGCCCAACTGCCCTCCTTGGTCGCGTTAAGACGGGCCGCCCTACCAGCGTAGTCGTCATAGGCGATAGTATCCCGTCAGGAACCGGTGATGCGCAGGCGCGTGATGCCGATGGTGGGTATGTCCAGCGTGCGCTTGACGCACTGCAGATTCCATTTACAAGGGTCACGCGTTCTGGCGAGGGAGTGCAGTCGTTTGCGGTTTTCTCGACGTCGCGACGCCGTAGGTCGCTCCTCACTGGGCATACGCATGCACTGGTAACTTACGGAACCAACGACATCTTTGGCTTTAGCCGCACGCTTGCGCAAGTACAGGCAGATCTGCTTGCTACCTGGACTTTATGTACGAGCCGTGGTCTCAAGGTTATCCAAACTACTATCACTCCACGTACCTCCTCATCAGATGGCTGGACAACTGTTTCTGGACAAACCACCACTAGCAGTAGTGCGGAAACAATCCGCAAGAATCTTAATGCTTGGCTACGGGCTGGATCTCCGATCGACTCTACGACTAAAGCTGCCGTAGCCGTTGGAGCCCCAGGTGCGCTAGTTGCTGGCCAGACTGGGCACCCACTTTCTGTGACTACTGGCGCGCCCTCAGGCTATATTGAGCTTGCCGACATTGTTGAATCTGCGCGTGACTCCGGTAAGTTCGCAGTTCCAGGAGGTGGCGCGACCTCCAGTGTTACTGGCACCGCAGACACCACCGCTAGCAACTTCACGCTCCAAAATGCCTCTGCAGGATTAGTTGGCTACGCGATTGTTGGGTCAGGCATTTCTGCTAATACTCGCATGATTAACAATGTTGCCGGTGCCGCAGCAGTGACTGTAGCCCCAACGCTTACGGCTAGCGGCGTAGCTTTAACGGCCGCATTAACGGGCGATGGCATCCACCCAACCTCTGTATTGCACCAATCGATGGCCGCGGCACTGACCACTGCCGTCTTCTCTTAGCACACGAGAATTGCAGTAACTCTTATGCTTACCTATACTAAGTAGCATGAAACAGCGACAGGGTGGCTATACGCTGGTAGAGCTTGTGCTGAGCCTGGCGGTGCTGGCGGTTATTGGGCTGGCTTTTTTTGATTTGTTCACCTCGCTGCTGCACAGCGCCATCGTGGCCAAGCGCCAGGCCGTGGCGCTAACGTTGGCTACCAATCAAATGGAATACCTCAAGGCGCTGCCCTATGACAACCTGGCGGTGGCTGGCGGTGCCATTCCGTCTACCAATACCATTCCGGCATCGTTCGTTAAGACCATTGGCGGGGTGAAGTACACCGTGAAAACTAGTATTCGCTATGCCGATGACGCCTACGACGGCTGCGGTAACTCCTACGACACTCAGGCGGACAAACAGTTGTACTGCCGCAACTACCCGCCGCCCACCGGTGCGCCCAGCCCCGATACCAATCCTGCCGATATGAAATCGGTGAGCGTCAAAGTCCAAGACGTTTCGGGCAAACGTTTGGCCTACGCGGATACCAATATTGCCGCCCGCGTGGCCGAAACCGCCAGCAACACCGGCGCGCTGTTTATAAAAGTTACCGATGACAGCGGCAATCCGCTCACCGGTGCCACCGTGCAGGTCACCAATGCCACCATCACCCAACCAACCGTTTCCGACACCACCGACGAAAACGGCGTGGTGATTTTTTATGGCCTCAAACCCGACACCACTGGCTACGACTACGTGGTTTCGGCTTCGCTGAGCGGCTACTCGTCGCTGACCACCATTGCACCGTCTGGCACGCTGCAGCCAACTTCTCCTAACTTGAACCT
>DASVMD010000007.1:0-5761 GCA_036384495.1 Saccharimonadales bacterium (SeqCode) | reverse complement strand
TTCCTGACGCCCTCGTCGAAGAAGAAATCGATCGAATCGAGGAAGAAGAAAAGCGCAATACTGCTTACCAAGGCCAAACCTGGCAAGAACACCTCGACGCCGAGGGCGTGACCGCCGAAGAACACCGCGCCAAGAATCGTCCCGGCGCTGAACTTCGCGTTAAAGCTGGTCTGGTACTAAGCGAAGTCGCCGAAAAAGAAAAGCTCACTGTAACGCCCGAAGAACTGGAAGTCCGCATCCAGCTCCTTAAGGGCCAGTATCCTGACCCTGCCATGCAGGCCGAACTCGACAAGTCCGAGAATCGCCGCGACATCTTAAGCCGTATGCTCACCGAGAAAACACTCGATAAACTTCGAGCGCTCGCCACCGCTAAGTAGCTAAATTGGTGATTTTCATCACTTCTTAGTGCCTCTGTAAAATATTTCGCTCTTCTATGGGTCTCGATTAGGATATTATCTTCTTAGAGAGGAAAAGCCGATGCGAGAATTACAGAATCCTGAAGACTTTACTATAAATGGAGAAGTGCAGCGTTTTGCAGCTGGTGCATGGGTCGTCAAAAGTGCTTTTGAGGCGGAGCTTTTGAGCCAAGCGAGCAAGCATGCGCCTGGCGCTATGACGGCGCGGCTTTTCACGCATTATCAACTAGAAAATCACCATGGTCGAATTATGTCGGTTCGCATGCCACGCACTACCGATGAGCTAGAGTTTTGGGAGCGCGAGGTTGGCCGCCCCAAAACCCCTTACGGATACGAAAGGGTCGTTGATGCGCATGGCCCGCTTGTGCTAAAACCCCAAGAGGCGCGTCTAGTTGAAGCTGGCTTAGAGGTGTGCGCTCAACCGCCTACACTTGGCGAGCCTGTGCAGCATAGAGCTATTGAGCAGCGGGCAGCTCGCATTTTGCTCGATATGCTAGCCGAACAACGAATTCCGGAAAGCATTCCGCAGTCGGCAGTGCAAGCCGTAGCCTAGGAGTTAATTAGCACTCTTGACACGAGAGTGCTAATTTTTTATACTGGAAGCAGATCAAGATTTCTAAGCATTCTGGAGGCATATGAGCGTACTAATCCCAACCGTTATTGAAACCGAAGGCCGCGTGGAGCGCGCCTATGACATTTATAGCCGCCTGTTAAAAGATCGCATTATTTTTCTCGGCAGCGATGTCAATGAAGCCAGCGCTAACATCGTAGTGGCGCAGCTACTGTTCCTGCAGGCCGAAGACCCCAAGAAAGACATTTTCTTTTACATTAACAGCCCCGGCGGCAGCGTCTACGACGCCCTGGCTATCTACGACACCATGGAATTTATTACCAACGATGTCCAGACCGTCGGTATCGGGGTACAGGCCTCGGCTGCAGCGTTCTTGCTCAGCAGCGGCACCAAAGGCAAGCGCTTCGCACTGCCTAACGCCACGGTAATGATCCACCAACCATCTTCCGGCACGCGCGGCAAGGTGACCGATCAGGAAATTGACCTCCGCGAATCCCTGCGCATTAAGAAGCTCCTCGAAGAAATCATGGCCCGCAACACGGGTCAAAAGGCCTCTAAAATCCACGAAGATATGGAGCGCGACAAGTGGCTGACAGCCGAAGAAGCTAAAAAGTACGGCATCGTCGACGACATCATTCAGAGTCCTCCAAAGACCAAGTAGCATGGCGCTCATGGTTGGAGCGAAGGGCCGTGATATTATGCAGCTATGAAGATTTCTGAACAAATACTCCGAGGCAAAGCTCCGGCAGTGGTTGTGGAGTTTGAATATGCTCCCGGAAACGGCTTACACGAAGCGTATGTCGCCTTAAACGCAATCGCAGCAAGAAACAGAAAAGCGTTCGATAAGGCCAACGGTCCAAGAGGCCAGGATTTAAAGAGTGTAACGCAGGATCTGCTTGGCTCCGGCATGGATTCTTTTGTAAATGCTGTTCAAACAGCCGGTCGCGAGAAGTCGCGCGAGGGAGTTTTGACTGAATCATTGCGTATACAAGCGGACAAAGGACACATTAATTATCTGCATACGGCACTTGTGGAGTACAGAAAAGACACAATAGTGGCTGTCACCAGCGAAATGCGCAGTGCCATGGGCAACCAGGCGGCCCTTACACGAACTTTCGAGGCAGTTACAGCAGATGCGATGGCACATGCTATTGAGGAATCTTATATCGAAATAAATCATGAAGAGCCAAAGGATCGTCAGCCGTTTGGCTTTGGTCGTGCCTTAACCGAAGCCAAGGCCTTAGCTTGGTAGGGCTCATGGTTAAAACTCAGTAAGGGTGTAAATTATATAGATTATGTCAGAACAGTCAGGTGAGACCCCAAGATTAGTAATGCTCGAAAGGCCAGATGGTTCGCAGATTGAAGTGCGACGCATTGTGGAACCTGGTGAGGTCACCTTTGGGGTGGCTCAGGCTGTTGGCGAGCTATTAACGAATGCCTACGCTCATCAGTTTGAGCAGCCGCGCGGAAGCCTGCCGCAAGGGACTTTTGACGCCCATTTTCAGGGTATTGATGCAAGTGCGACAGAATCACGTCACCATGCTGTGTATGAGCGTATAGACAAAATGAGATCCAGCATAGACAGTGGTTCACAGTACTGGTATGTTCCCGAACAACGTGGTGCTTTGACGGATTTTAAGGCATTGCTCAAAGTCAGCCCGTCGCGCGCTTCTTGGGCTCAAAAAATTCGCAGAGATGACCCAAATTGTTATATCGATGACATTGTGGCCTATCCTACACAGCAGCGATACGCGAGTGCGGTTCTGCTAAGCGCTCTACTATATGGTGGATTTAATAAAGATAAGGCCGTTGCGCTTGATGGACTTGACGATAACGAAGAGGCCAATGCCTGGTTTGATCGGCTTAGCATACCGAAAATCGTATCTAAAAAGCGGCTGGCTCCACTTCAAATAAGAGGTGGGTATGAGCTGTCGATGTCGCGGCGTAGTAGCGAGGGTATCGCATCTATCGGTAAAATAGCGACCACTATTCAAAAAGAAAGTAAGCTCAAGGTTGTAAGCCCACGTTAGTGAAGCCGAAGGGTTGACTTTATTACGTCAGTCCTTCATACTAGTACGTAAGAAGTAGTGTAAGCTCGGGGCGCTTATGATCATAGGTCATTTTATCAAGCCAAACACCCCCGTCTTAGGATTCTTCGGCCGAATCAAACAACAACCAACATAACTAAAACCGCACGAATCAGCAGTTTTTGCTGTTTTTGCATATCAGCAACATAATATGGGGGCATATCACGCGTATGGCGAAAGCAACTACCAAAGCGAAGCGTGTCTATTTTACTAGTGATGACAGCGCGCTCGACCTACCAAGCTTGGTCGATCATCAAAATAAATCATTCCAGTGGTTCGTAGACGAAGGTTTAGGCGAGTTACTCGCAGAAATCAGCCCAATCGACGATTACACTGGCGGTAAATTATCATTACGATTTAAAGGCTACCATTTTGGCGATCCTAAGCTTACCGAAGCTGTGGCTCGTGAAAATAATGTCAGTTACGAAGCGCCTTTGCTCGCACAGGTTGAACTGACCAATAAGGTCACCGGCGAAGTCAAAGAGCAAGAAATCTACTTGGGCGACTACCCATGGATGACTTCTCGCGGTACCTTCGTGATTAACGGCGCAGAACGTGTTGTGGTGAGCCAGCTGATCCGTTCTGCAGGTGTTTTCTTCACCGCTGATCCACACGGCACGACTGCGCTCTACGGTGCGAAGGTTATCCCTGGTCGTGGTGCATGGCTCGAATTTGAGACCGCTGCTAACGGTGCGATCTTCGTTAAGATCGACCGCAAGCGTAAAATTGCCGTTACCACGCTGCTGCGCGCCCTCGGTGTTACCGAAAGCAAGATGCGCGAAACGTTCAAGCACGTTGATACCGGCAAGACCAGCCACCTCGACATCACGCTCGAAAAAGATCCTACTAAGGGTCAAAACGATGCCCTCATCGAAGTCTATCGCCGCTTGCGCCCGGGCGACCTCGCTACGGTAGACAACGCGAAGTCTCTCATCGAAAACATGTTCTATAACTACAAGCGCTTTGATTTTAGTCGCGTCGGTCGCTACAAGATCAACAAGCGTTTGAATCTTGATGTGCCAAATACGCTGGAGAACCGCGTTATGCGCCTCGAAGACATCGAAGCTATCATCGCTGAGATTATGCGCCTCAATAACACGCAAGAGCCAGCTGACGACATCGACTCACTGGCAAACCGCCGCGTGAAATTGGTTGGTGAGCTCGTGCAGCGTCAGTTCCGTATTGGTCTGCTTCGCATGGAGCGCAATACCAAAGACCGTATGTCAATGAGCGAAATCGAAACCGTTTCTCCAGGCCAGCTGATTAACGCGCGTCCAGTAGTTGCTGCCGTTCGCGAATTCTTCGCTAGCTCCCAGCTTTCACAGTTCATGGATCAGATTAACCCGCTCAGCGAACTCGCCCACAAGCGACGTTTGAGCTCCATGGGCCCTGGCGGTCTGAGCCGTGAACGCGCCGGCTTCGAAGTTCGTGACGCCCACGCTACTCACTATGGCCGCATTTGTGCCGTAGAAACTCCCGAGGGCGCCAATATTGGCTTGGTGCTGAACTTAGCCAACTACGCCCGCGTAAACGACTACGGTTTCATCGAAACCCCATACCGCGTTGTTAAGAACCGCAAAGTTACCACCGAAGTTGTCTATCTGGACGCCTACGAAGAAGGCCAGGCAATCATCGCTGGCGGCGGTATCGAAACCGACGCTAATGGCAAAATCAAGAACGATCGCGTCAGCGCTCGTATTCGCTTGCAGTCCGGTGAAGTTGATGCCGACGATGTCACGCATATCGACGCTTCCCGCAACCAAATTATTGGTTCTAGCGCCGGTTTGATTCCGTTTATTGAGAAAAACTATGTCTATCGCTCGCTCATGGGTAGTAACCAGCAGCGTCAAGCCGTACCGTTGATTCAGCCACAGAGCCCAATTGTGGGTACCGGCCTGGAGCGTGCCGCCGCCAGCAACACCGGTCAGGTCATTATGGCCGAAGCCGATGGTGAAGTCATTACAGCCAACGCCCAAGAAGTAGTTGTTAAGTACAAAGAAGGCAGCGTTACCTACGAACCACAACGATTTATTCGTTCTAACGAGGGTACGTCTGTCAACCAAAAAGTCGTTGTTAGTACCGGTGACAAGGTTAAGAAAGGCGATGTGCTGGTAGAAGGCATGTCTATCGAGGGTGGCGAATTAGCTCTTGGTAAAGATCTGATCGTGGCCTTTATGCCTTGGGCAGGTTACAACTTCGAGGATGCTATCATTATCAGCCGCAAATTGGTTGAGGATGACACGCTGACCTCTGTTCACATCGTTGATTTCATGATTGAAGTCCGCGAAACCAAGCTTGGCCCTGAGGTCATTACTGCAGACATTCCTAATGTTTCCGAAGAAACCCTGCGCCACCTCGATGAAGACGGTATCGTCCGCATCGGCGCCGAAGTTCACCCTGGCGACATCCTTGTCGGTAAGATTACCCCTAAGGGTGAGCAGGAGCTCAGCTCAGAAGAGCGCCTCTTGCGTGCTATCTTCGGTGAAAAGGCTAAAGAAGTCCGCGACACTTCACAGCGCATGTCTAACGGCAAGCATGGTAAGGTCGTAGGCGTTAAGGTCTTTAGCCGCGAAAACGGTCATGAGCTTAAGGCTGGCGTCATCATGCAAATCCAGGTCTTCGTGGCTCAGATGCGTAAGATCGCTGTCGGTGACAAACTCGGTGGTCGTCACGGTAACAAGGGTGTT
>DASVMD010000006.1:0-6750 GCA_036384495.1 Saccharimonadales bacterium (SeqCode) | reverse complement strand
AGGATAACGTAGATTTTGTCGCGGATGTTCTTGGGGTTGACCATTGGCCATTTTACGAGGCCCCAGCGGCCGTTCAGGGTGGCTAGCTGCTTGGAGGTGCTGGCTAGCGCCGCAGCCTGCTTAACGTCGCTAAAACCGGCGGCTTTGGCGATTTTTTCGATGCTTTCGGGCTCGCCGATCTTTTTGATAGCGGCAATTATCTCGGCGACGCGAGTTTTGAGGGCTTTTTCGTCAAACACAGATTTGACGCTGACGCTGAGGTAGTAGGTGTCGTCTTCGTTCAAAACAGCTAATTCTGGGCCGAGCTGGCTTAGGAAAGCTACCCTGGCCTGCTCTTCGCGGTTGGCGTCGGCAGTCAGTTTGGCAGCTAGATCGCTGACGCGAGCCACGTCGCCATTGCCCTTAAGGATTTCCAACACGCTGGCCTGGAAGTCGGCAATATGGGGGACATTCCCGTGCTCTGCCGTGGTGCGGAGGCGTGCAATCACTGATTTTTCGAGCTGGCGGACGCGCTCACGGGTGATGCCCAGCATTTCGCCGATCTGTTCCAGGGTTTCTTTGCGGTCAAAAAGGCCGAAGCGGCGGGCGATAATCTCGCGTTCGCGTTCGCGCTCAATAGTGGCAAGAACGTCGGTGACGACGGCTTGAGTGTTTAATTGGGTGGCAGATGCGGTCTGGGCCATAAGGTTATTTCTTCCCCGTTACTAAATTAAGTTTAGTAGTATTATAAAACTAATATTTTTAAAAGTCAACACATTTCACGTATCTGACTTATTCTAGCATAATTCTGACAGTCGCGCATAGACTATGTTGTAGAAATGTTACTTATCCACAGATTTTACGCGGGCGCAAAATATCAGATTGGCACCTCTGTTACGCAATGTGCGATTTATCACCCCTCCTTCGGTCAATTATTAAATCTAGATTAAATTTTTTGACGGCAGACTGACTGGTTATAAGGGCGCTTAACCTGGCGAAAGTTCCGCGACTAGCCTCTACAGTCCCCTAAAAACACCACGAATGATGTGCTTGGGGAACTGCCAGGAGGTAAAAAGGAAAAAGATTGGACGAGAGCAAATTGCACTCAAATCTTCTCTGATTCCTCTACCCCCTGGTGGCAGCTCTCTGCTACTTCTGCTGCGTGAGCTGGCTGATCATCATCTTGTGGACAATGCTGGTGGCGGCAGCTTCGAGGAAGGCCCGGAAGGATTGATCTGGAAGATCCTGCGGCCGCTCGGAGTTGATGAAGACTCCCGCCAGCAATTCGGACTGCGTATAGCAGACCAGAAGGCCAAGCTCGGCGTCGCTGATCGGCTGGATGGCCAACTTCTTGATGCTGGCAGCAGCACCGGGTCCCTGCAGCTCCTGCAAGGTGAACCTGTACTTCCTGATGAGCCACTCGGCCATTGCGTGTGGGTTCACCTGACGCTTATTACGCCTGGTGAGACAATCAAAAATTGCCAGTCCTACGATCAGGCCCACGCCATCGAGCACGAGATGAAGGACACCAAGTGCGATACCGACGCCCGCACTGACAATCGCACACAGCAAGACCACGTTATGCAAGATCCTCGCCGCTCGACTGTCTCCAGTCATGAAGCTGCCAGGCGCAGTTTCTTCTGATTGCATTGTTTGCTCTTTCTTGAGGGGTTGGACTGCGGGCTACCGCCAGGTCGGGCCGTAGGGCTTCCTGGTGCGATGGGGCCTATGCGTCAGGAGCTTGCTCGAGACGAAGAAACACACAACGATGATGAGTCCGCCAAGTGCGGAGGACTCGGTGCAGAGGAATGCTCCGGCCACGTACAAGATCAGCGTGGCGATCACACACACGATCCACGGCTTGCGGGACATGTACTTCTCCTTAGGGTGTAGTGATTGGGAGCAGACCCGCTTGCCGTGCACGAGCGAGCTTACTTCCAATCACTACTCTGTAGCAGAGAGATGTTAAGGTGCTTCGGAGCAAAAAGCTCAACGAAACTTGTGCGATTATATCACAAAAGCACCAAAAATCAATAAAACGATCTGTTATTTCTTGGCTTTGCGGCGCTTAAAGCCACGCTTTTTAGCGGGTGCTTCGGCCAGGAGTTTCTTGGCTTCTTCTTCGGTGATGGCTTTTGGATCAGCGTCTTTGGCGATGCGGGCATTCTTCTTACCGTCGGTAATGTATGGGCCGTACGGGCCGTTTAGCACCTTGATACCGCCAGGGAATTCATTGATATGCTTGGCGGCGTCTTTGGCGAGTTTTTCTTCGTATAATGAGCGAGCTTCCTCTTCGGTGATGTCACGCGGATCGAGTGGCTTTATAGACACGTATGTCTTATCGACTTGGATATAAGGGCCAAAACGACCGATGTTAGCTTTGATTTCTTGGCCGTCTTTGGTGGTGCCAACCAGGCGTGGCAGCTTAAACATTTCCAGAGCTTGCTCGAAGGTGACGGTGTCGATGGTGGTGCCAGTTGGCAGCGGCGCGAACTTTGGCTTTTTGTCTTCGTCTTCGGTGCGGCCCATCTGGAGCATGGCACCGTAGCGGCCAAAACGGGCTACGATTGGTTCGCCACTCTTGGGGTCATCGCCCAATTCGCGGGCTTGCGAAACTTCGGCGCGGGAGATGTCGGCGGACTTCTCTACCAACGGATGAAAATCTTTATAAAAGTCGGCGATCATCTTCTCCCACTGCTGTTTGCCATCGGCGATATTGTCAAAATCTTCTTCGACGTGAGCGGTAAAATCGTAATCGACGATGCTTGGGAAGTGTTTAACGAGGAAATCGGTGGTGACCTCGGCGATGCCGGTAGGGACAAGTTTATTGCGATCCGCCCCTGTTATGACGGTGATTTTGGTAGTTGTAACTTTGCCGTCCGCCAGTGTCAGCTCGGTGACTTCGCGTTCGGTGCCTTCCAGATCGGTTTTTTCGACGTAGCCGCGGGTTTGGATGGTGGAAATGGTTGGTGCGTAGGTGCTTGGGCGACCAATGCCGAGTTCTTCGAGCTTTTTGACGAGCATGGCTTCGGAGTAGCGGGCGGCGCTGCGACTAAAGGTTTCGGTGGCCTGCATAGACTGCATGTCGAGCGTTTGGCCGACTTTGACGGCCGGTAGTAGCACATCGTCTTTGGTGCCGCCGTAGACTTTCATAAAGCCGTCAAATTGTAGGATTTCGCCCTTGGCCAGGAACGTTTCGGGCTGCGAGCTGACGCTGATAGTAATTTCGGTGCGTTCCAGTTTGGCAGGCGCCATTTGGCTGGCTAAGGCTCGGGCCCAGATGAGGTTGTAGAGCTTCTTTTGTTGCTCATCCCCACCGGCGCTGGCGCGGCTAAACTCCGTAGGGCGAATGGCTTCGTGAGCTTCTTGGGCGCTGTCGTTCTTGGTTTTGTATTGGCGAACTTGATGATACTGAGCGCCGTACTCTTTGGTGATATGCTCTTTGGCGGCGTTAATGGCGAGGCCGGACAAGGTGGTGCTGTCGGTACGCATGTAGGTGATAAGGCCAGCTTCATACAGACGCTGCGCCAGTGTCATTGTTTGGCGTACGCTGTAGCCAAGGCGGCGGCTGGCTTCTTGCTGGAGGGTGCTGGTGGTAAACGGTGCGCCGGGGCTGCGGCTGGCTGGTTTTTGCTCGATGCTCTTGACAGTGTAAATACTGTTATCACCGACCTTTTCGAGCCATTTTTGGGCGGTTTCGGCATCTTTGAGTTTTACGGTTAATTCGGCTGGAACTTCCTGCCCATCTGCGACAAAGACAGCGGTAACTTTAAAGGAGCTCACGGCTTGGAAGTCGCGGATTTCGCGTTCACGCTCGACAATAAGTCGAACGGCCACTGATTGTACGCGGCCGGCGCTCAATCCGGTGCGGACCTTTTTCCATAACACGGGTGATAATTCGTAGCCCACTAAGCGGTCGAGCACGCGGCGTGCCTGCTGGGCATCGACAAGTTGAATGTCGACGGTGCGTGGTTTTTTAATAGCTGCTTCGATGGCGGTTTTGGTGATCTCGTGGAATACAATGCGCTTGGTTTTTTTGGGGTCCAATTTGAGCGCTTGCGTAAGATGCCAGGCAATCGCCTCCCCTTCGCGGTCTTCGTCAGATGCTAGCCAGACTTCGGTGTCCTTGGCGGCTTTGCGTAGCTCGGCCACGACTTTCTTCTTATCGGTGCTGATTTCATAATGCGGCTCAAATCCCTTTTCGATGTCGATATTGAGACCCTTTTTCGGCAAATCACGAATATGGCCAAAACTACTCTTAACGACATAGTCCTTTCCTAAGAACTTTTCGATAGTTTTGGCCTTTGCGGGGCTCTCAACGATAACGAGGTTTTTTGCCATGACCTACTATATTAAGCGTATCCGCCATAAAAATGCAACCTAATATATATGACAACAGAGCGATATGGTATAGTGCAAACTATAGTATTGGAGATTGCAATATGGAGCGTGCGCCAACGCAAACAACAGGCCAAAGCTTTGAGAAATGGCTAGCTGATAGAGATATGAGTGAGGTGTCGGGCCTCAAGCGCCTGCGCCAATTTATTAAATACACGTCGGATCAGAGCGGTGTTATCACTTCTTCGGATGCGGTTGTATCAACACCTTTTCCCGCGGCTACTAAGGTGAGTGAAGTTGACCAGACGTTTGATCGTGGTGCCAGCCGTGGTGCCGAAAAGATCACTCCAGAATCAATTGCCAGACACTGTAGCCGCACGCCGATTGGCCAGTTCGTGGTACTGGAGGCGCTTGAAGGGGTGCCAACGATGAAGAATCCCCTCCGGACTTACCTAGCTGGTCAGGTAATCGATTTAGCGAACGCCATGGACTCACTAGACCATCGCTTAAGTCCCGATAATAACGGTACAGGCGTACAGCATGATTGCCAGCAACTGCGTGACCTAGCGCGTAGTTTTGGCCGGGATTAAACTGTAATGTCTGAGCAACTTTCCTACGAGCCGAACCACATTGTTGCTGGCTTCCTCAAGTGGACACTGGCCGATTCAACGGATGAGCATGAGCTCCGTGGTGCCGCTATTGGGGCTGAGTATCTGGCTCAACAGATGCTGGAGGATAGTCTTACCAAGCAAAACTTAAAAATTGCCGCAAACAATGTAGCAATCTACTGCCGGCAGCCAACTAACGAGCAATTAATACGAGACATTCCAGGCGAAAATAAATTAGGCAAGCTGGTGTGTAATGCCATGGCGCCAATCGTAGGCAAAGCCAATGACTATTTGCTTAATACAAATCGTGGCGTGGCTTTATTTTCGCTGGCCGTTTATAAATCGACGGCAAATATATCAACTACTACAGACGAATTAACGGAGGATTTTACCCATTCTCTCTATGCGACAGAGGGCCTAGTAAGTAGGTTCTATGTGAGGGCCCTGTTTGTTGAACGTTATGCTCGAAATATTCTTCGTCAAAAAGATTTAACGCCGCAAGAGCTGCGCTCGGCTGCAGCTGCTCGCTATGCCGGCAAGTTGTTCGCTGCCACATCTGGACTTACTCCTGAGGGTGTTTATGATGCCTGGCGCCAGCGTCGACATGCTAAGCGCCTCGGCGTCCAGCTATAATCCGGAATACTGCCCGGCTTTGTAGCCGACCCAAATCCCGAAAAACGAACCCACGGCGCCGAGCAGAATGCTCCAGCCGCCCAGCCAGTTGCCGTGATCCATCAAGGCGCCCAGCCAGCCGCCCAGCGTGCCAAAAATAGTGATGCCAATGAAAATCATAAGCTTCATGGCCCTAGTGTAGCATTAAGCCGCGGATTTCACTTTCGCTCTTTTGAGCTCATCAGCACAAACGCACATTTGTGGAGTGAATATTAACAAGGAGGAACAGGTGGAGCGGCGGTGGAGGCGATGCGATTTGCATCAAACATCGCCTCCCTGGCCGTTTAGCTCGGCAAGCCGGGCTTGATCCACCCCTTGCGGGTTCGGGTGTTGTAGAGGGCATGGAAGTTGCCCTCATAGTCGTTGACGATCTCGTCAAGGATCTCCAGCCCAAAGAAATCCTTGTGGACAGTTCCCTCGATCAGCCAGTTTTGTCCCCAGTCAATTCCTCTGGCGTTGATGCCCAAGATGAGGATCTGAACCGGAACCTTTGACCTGTCGGACGGGTCAGTTACGACCAGCGCGAAAGGCTCGCGAGCGTCGTGGGCAATGCGGCCGATGTCGAAGAGCTGTCCGAACAGCGCGTGTTTGCTGTCGCCCTTGACGATTTCCAACTGAGTGGTAGACACCAGTCCTCCTTGTTAATGTGTGTCACGGTGTAGAGCCGGACCTCTGTTGTTTGGCTGGGCCAAACCACCTAGCGCAGGCTAGGAATTCTTCCAGTCAGGAATTGTGCAAATTTTAGCATAAAATATAGCAAAAGTCAATCATCGTAAGGCTTATTGCTGCCGGATTTAGGCGGATAGAGTGCGATCGTTGATCGGTATTTTATCGCCTACAACGGTTCGCAGACCTCGCAGGGCTCGGGCACTAAACGTGGTGTGCTTGCCAGGGGTGTGGCGGACAAAAATTAAACCCTCCATGATTCTTAAGCTGAGTGCCGCTTCGTCGGCAAAAATACTTTCTTTAATTGGCTGCAGGGCTTCGGGGATGGGTCGGTTATTATCTTTGGTAGGTGGAAATATGATAGTAGTGTCTTCGGCGGTTAAGGCATAGTTTCGGACATTCACAGTCGTTATCTCGGCCTGCTCTTCAAGGTCGTTGATATTGGCTAGTCTCACTTCCACTGCTTGCATGTACCGTAGCGTACCAC
>DASVMD010000005.1:0-15092 GCA_036384495.1 Saccharimonadales bacterium (SeqCode) | reverse complement strand
CGGATTCGTCTTCGATTTCGTGACCCAGGATTTCCTCAATCAGATCTTCAATAGTTACGATACCAATAATTTCGTCGTCTTTTTCGATGGGGATCAGATGCGTATCGGCGGCAATGAATTTGCGGAACATGGTGTCCAGGGCGGTCATGCCGCCGACCAGCTGCGTAGGGTGCAGGGGCATGTCGTCGACGCGATAGTTGTTGTCATCAAAATCAAGATCCACCAGGTCCTTCATGAGCATTACGCCGTAGGCTTTGGTGAGTGCCTGATTAAACACGGGAATGCGACTGTAGCCGAGCGCCTTGAGCTCGTCGATTTTTTCGTCGTCGAGCAGGGTGCTGGGCGTCAGCCAGTAGGTGTGGCGGATGTCGGTCATGATGTCGCGCACGCGCTTTTCGCTGAGCGAGAGGGCGCCGCGCATAATTTCGACCTCGTCGCCATCGAGCTCACTGGATTTGTCGGATAAGTGCTCGGTTATCAGCAGCCCCAGCTCTTGGCGGGTCTGCAGTTTGGCGCGTTGGCGCGGAAATAGTTTGTCGAGTAGCAGCTGCAAGGGCTTGCTCAAAATATAGGTGAACGCAATCATTGCTTTAAGCAGCCAGGCAAAGCGGCTCGACCAGCCAAGCGCGTTTTTGGAGAACAGCGCTTGCGGCATAACTTCGCCGAAGATTACGATGAGCAACGTGCTGAGCAGCCCGGCCAGCCAGCCGTTGAGCTCGCGCTCCAGCACCAGCGACGTCGCCGAAACAGCCGCCACGTTGGTAAACAAAATGGCTGCTAGCGTAAGATGCGTTTGTTTGCGCAGCGGCAACACTCGCTTGGCTTGCTTGTTGCCCAACTTGGCTTTGCGGCGCAGATCGGCCAGATCGAGTGACATCAGAGCAATATTGAGTCCGGAACAGATCGCCGAGGCTAGCACCAGGAGAAAGACTTCAAAAATGATCAAAACCATTAGGTATATTGTACAGGACTTCGCTCGTCACCTTATACTATAGATATGCGAATAACGTTTATTGATCGGTTTTGGCACCAAACGCTGAGACGTCCGTATCATCTGGCTAAGATAGTTGAGCGGGGAAGCGGGCAGCCAGTGGTGCTGCTGCATGGCATCGGACGCACTGGAGCCGTGTGGCAGCATGTGGTTTCGCAGCTCGCCGCATTGCCGTACAGAATTGTGGCTTTTGATCTGTTAGGATTTGGCGCTTCGCCTAAACCCAAATGGGTGCTCTACGATATCGATGATCACGCCCGGAGCGTCATCGCCAGTATCGAAAAACTCAAGTTTAGCCAGCCGGCTATTTTAGTCGGTCATTCCATGGGTTGTTTGGTGGCAGTGCGAGTGGCTCGGCTGCGACCTGATTTAGTAAAACATTTGGTGTTATACGAGATGCCTCTGTACGAGGGCTTGCCCGAAAAACGCCGTTATAGTTTGCGCCTGCAGGCCTACGGCCGTTTTTATAAGCGAATTATGCAGTTTCAGCCTACCTTTGACGGCAGCGCGCGCTTTATTGAGCGCCTAGCTCGGCGAGTAGTCGGTTTTGAAGTAACGCCCGAAACCTGGCAACCGTTCATCAGAAGCCTGGAGCACACTATTCTGAGCCAAACGGCCGCCGAAGATATTAAGGAATTGACGATGCCCATGGATGTTATTTACGGCACCTACGATATGTTTGTGATCCGCGGCAAGCCGCAACAGATTTTTGGCATCGATAGCGATAACATCACCGCTCATACCATCCGAGCCCGGCACGAAATTTCCCCCAAAGCCAGCCGTTTCCTGGTAGAGCGCATTGAGGCTGCTCGTGGACTTTAGCGTACTTTCCGGTCCGGCCCAGGAAGTCGCTCCGCGTTTGCTCGGCAGCCACTTGGTGCGCGAAATTGATGGCCGCCGCTTGGTTGGCCGGATCGTGGAAACCGAAGCTTACAACGAACACGATGCCGCCAGTCACAGCTACCGCGGCCGCACGCCGCGCACCGACATCATGTTTGGGCCGGCCGGCTTTTTGTACGTGTATTTTACCTACGGCATGCACTATTGCTGCAATGTGGTCACCGGCGCGGCGGGCGAGGGCTCGGCAGTGCTCATCCGTGCGCTGGAGCCCCTGGAGGGCGAAGACAGTATGAGCCAAAACCGGCATGGCCTGAGCGGCGCGCAACTTACCAATGGCCCCGCCAAGCTGTGCCAAGCTCTGCAGATTGATAAAACCCAAAACAAACACGATCTGCGCAAACCGCCGTTGCAACTGATTTTGCAGCCGCCAGTGGCACAGGCTGATATCGTGCAAACCACCCGAATCGGCATCTCGCAAGCCAAGGATGTACCCTGGCGGTTTTATCTCAAAAATAACCCCTACGTCTCCAAAATGTGACGAATTTCACATTGCATTTTGCTTATGCCAGGCCTACGCTAGATATGGAAGTGTGAGGCTTCCAACAGATCCGGCGTTCGCGCCGGATCTTTAGGTTTTGCGCTTCTGTCACCACCGACTCGTGGTAGGATAGAGGGACGCATGATTCGATATTTTGGTTTTTCTGGATTGCTCACAGTGGCGGCATTGGCGGTAGCTTTCGTCGGCTTAGGTGCCGGGGCGGCTGTGACTACGCTGGTGCTGATCGCTATCGAAATCGCTTTTAGCTTCGACAACGCCATCCTCAATGCCAAAATTCTGGAGCGCCTTAGCAAAACCTGGCAACAACTCTTCTTAACCGTCGGGATGGTGTTTGCCATCGTCGGCGTGCGGTTTGTGTTCCCGATTTTGATTGTCATGGTCACCGCGGGTTTGTCGTGGAGCACGGTCATTAACGATGCCTTGCACCACCCTGACGTGTACGGTAAACATCTCGAAGAAGCTCATGCCAGCATCTCGGCGTTCGGCGGCGGATTCTTACTTACGCTAACACTGTACTTCTTATTTGAAATCCGTGAAGTGCTGTGGCTCAAGCGGATCGAGCGCCCACTGCAGCGAGTGGGCGGCACTATATGGCTGCCGGCATTGCTTGGCCTCTTGGTAATAATCCCTGTCGGACTGTTTGCTGGCGAAGATTCCGGAGAGGTGCTTCGGGCCGGCATTATCGGTGTTATTAGTTACTCGGCCATCAAATTATTTATTGACGCTCTCGGCAAGCTGGCGCCCGAAGAGCAAAAAATCTACACTGGCTGGCCGGCTTTTCTGGCCTTTATGTACTTGCAGGTGCTCGATGCCAGCTTTAGCTTTGACGGCGTGCTTGGCGCCTTTGCAATTACCGACCAAGTACTGCTGATCGCGCTGGGTCTTGGCGTGGGTGCCATTTGGGTCAGAAGTTTGACGGTGTTTTTGGTGCGGCAGGGAACACTCGGCACCTATAAATACCTGGAGCACGGTGCGCATTACGCTATTTTTGTACTGGCGGCCGCATTGTTGCTCAGTATTTATTACGAAGTGCCGGATGCCATTACGGGCATTGTGGGACTTGGGGTGATCGGTTCTTCATACGTGGCTTCGCGCGAAGCGTTGCACGCTAAACAGCGCTGAGTTTTTGACAGGCTTGGCACAAGCCGCTGATCTCGATTTGGTGGTCCTGCGGCTCAAAATTGCGTAAGGTGGCCAGCTCCCGCAGCCGACTTTCTAGTTCATCATCCTCAGGCAAGGGGATAATCCGCCCACAGTGCGTGCAGGTCATATGGTGATGATGATGCATAAAAGTGTCGGTCAGCTCAATCCGGTATTTCCAGCCGATATGCAGCTTTTGCACGATACCGAGCTGCTCAAACAGCTCAATGGTGCGGTACACCGTGGCACGGTCCAGCTCAGCGCAAGCTTTTACGAGCGCGGCCATGGTCTGTGGTTCGGCGTCTTGCAAGGCAGCAAATACCACTTTTCTGGCCGAAGTGAGGCTGTATCGGTGTGATTTGAGGTGCTGCTGCAATTGGATTTCACCGATGTTCATGCTGCAATTCTAGCATAAATTGCGACAAAATTGCAATTTTTAAACAGGAGCGCTACTATACTGACATGCTTCCAATTCTGCTTGCCCTGAGCGCCTTTTTCTCAACCCTTATCGGCGGCCTGGTGGGCCTCCGTAATAAAGACCGTTTGCACCGCTTTTTGGGCTATACTGCCGGCGTACTGATAGGTGTCGTGGCATTTGATCTACTGCCAGAAATCTTCAAAAACCTGCCTGACAACATGGACGCCACCGCCCCTATGATCGCCCTGGTCTGCGGCTTTTTGCTGTTCCATATCATCGAAAAAAGCATTCTGATCCATCACACCAACGAGCAGGAGTACGAAGTACACCATCACCCGCACGTGGGTGTTGCTTCGGCGCTGGCGCTTATCGGGCATAGCTTTTTGGACGGTATTGGCATCGGTCTGGGTTTCCAGGCGAGCAACTCGGTTGGTATCGCGGTGGCGATTGCCGTGATTGCCCATGATTTTACCGACGGCCTGAACACCGTAAATTTGCTACTGCTCAATAAAAACAAGTCGCGTCGTGCACTGATATTTTTATTTCTCGATGCCTTGGCTCCGATACTCGGCGCGGCCAGCACGCTGCTATTTAGCATTTCAGATAACCTGCTAGTGTTGTACCTGGGCTTCTTTGCCGGTTTCTTGCTGTACATCGGCGCCAGCGAAATTCTGCCCGAAGCTCACAGCAAACATTCCAGCTACCGCACCATTGCTTTTACGATACTCGGCGCGGCATTCATCTTCGTTGTTACGCGATTCGCCTAAAGGCAAAATGGTATAATAAGTGTTACTGCTATGCATAGACCGCTCCAAACAAACAATACTCAGCCCGAACCACGTCGCCCCTATGCGTCGTATCGGTCGAGCCGCTACGCGCCGCAAGCGCAGTCCTCCCAACGGGGATGGAGCAAACTCGTTGTGGTGTTGCTCCTCATCGTGGTGGCTGCCGGCGTGACCTTTGCCTGGCACCGCACCAGCAGCCATGTGGTGGCCGAAAAACGGCCCGATGCTAAGCAACCGGTCAAATCGCCTGCGACAGCTAACCAAAGCACCGCTACTCCAGCGCCCAACCCGTGCGCCGGCAACAATCTGGACAAGTTCATTTCAATTAGCATTAGCGCTCGCCATATGTGGGTCTGCGAGCAGGCCAAGCAAGTCTACGACTCACCAGTGATCACCGGTATGGAAAAACTGGCCGCCGACCTAACGCCCACCGGCACCTACCACATCTACGCCAAGCAAACCGATCTGACGCTCAAAGGCGCCGACAGTACTGGCAGCTGGAGCGATCCGGTATCCTACTGGATGCCGTTCTTGAACAACCAATATGGTACCTACGGCTTCCACGACGCCACCTGGCGCAACCCGAATGAGTTCGGCAATATCGACCCTAATTCTAACAAAGGGTCGCATGGCTGCGTAGAGCTGCCGCTGGCCACCAGTAAATGGCTCTACAACTGGGCCGAAGTTGGCACCACGCTGACTATCACTAGCTAAATACCGTATACTATAAGCATGATTGTTTTGGTAATTGTGCTCGGGATTTTAGTCGTGCTGCTTGGCGCAATAGTACTACGTGGCCAGTCAAAGCTAACGGACGATCAAAGCGCGTTGCTGCTAAAGCAGGATTTGCTCAGACTCAGTACGGATATTTCTCAGCTTAAAGATGGCATGCAAAAACAGATGACCGAACAGATGTCGGCCAGTCAAAAACACATGGCGATCCAATTTAGTGAGAGCAGCAAAATCATTGCCGATGTCACCAAAAATCTGACCGAGCTCAAGGAGTCCAACAAGCAGGTGATGGGTATCACCGACGAGCTTAAAGTGCTGCAAAACGTGCTCGGCAACCCTAAACAGCGTGGCGTACTGGGCGAATATTTGCTGGCGCAAGTGCTCGAAAACGTGCTGCCGCCAGATCGTTTTAAGCTGCAACATAAATTTAAGGACGGCGAAATCGTCGATGCCGTGGTGTATCTGGACAAGCAAAAAATGTTGCCCGTGGACAGCAAATTTAGCGTCGAAAACTACAATCGCATTTTGGAAACCAAAGACAAGGCCGCCAAGGACGTAATTATTAAGCAGTTCAAAAACGACCTCAAATTGCGCATCGACGAAACTTCCAAATACATTCGGCCAAATGAGGGCACCATGGATTTCGCCTTTATGTTCATCCCATCGGAGGCGATTTACTACGATTTGCTGGTCAATAAAGTCGGCACCGCCAACACCAGCGCTCGTGATTTAATCGAGTATGCTTTTCGCGACAAAAAGGTGATTATCGTGAGCCCAACATCGTTTATGGCGTATCTGCAAACCGTGTTGCAAGGTCTGCGAGGCTTGCAAATCGAAGAGCAGGCCAAAGAAATCCAACAACGCGTTGGCGAACTCGGGAGGCACATCGCCACCTACGAAACGTACATGCAAAAGCTCGGTAACTCGCTCGGTGTCTCGGTCGGCCACTATAACACCGCTCACAAAGAACTCAAAAAAATTGACAAAGATGTGGTCAAGATTGCCGATACTACAGCCTCAGTTGAGCCAATACTTTTAGATAGGCCTACGCAAGAGACCGACTAGACGCGCATTAGGGTGTCGAGCATTTCGGGAGTGGCATTGACCAAAATAGGCGTGCTGGGCGTCGAGTCTTTGGGCAAGTCGAGGCTCCAGCTACCGGAGTCGTGGATTGAGCAGTCATCGTCGTCACTATCGAGTTCTTCGAAAGTGATTGCCGGATCGTAGAGCGTTAGATGATCAACATAGTCAAGATATTCTTGGGATAATCGCAGGCTGGCAGCGCAAGCCGGTAAATAGTTCTGTTTCAGCCAAGTGCCGTAAGCGCGAGTATCACCGCTGGTGGCAGCTTGATTAAGAAGCTCGCCATACTCAGCATCGAGGCCGTTTAGTAGGTCGGTAGCGCGCTGCATGCTACCGTTTTTATCGATTTTTTCAAGTAGACGGGCGGACTGGTCTCGCATGCTTGCTTTGCTTGTAACGTCGGCACCGATCACTGCTGCACCCTCTAGTGCCATAATGGCCAAGCCTTTTCGGGCGTAGGCCTTCCCGGCTTCTAGTGCTCGTTGCAGCCGATGCAGGTCAGTAGGGCGCTCGGCGCTAAATTCGCCAGCCTCGCTGAACATGCGTACTTTGTGCCCAAAATACTGGTAAATTTCTTGTGCTACAGCACTGCGCTTATATGGACTATGGAGATCGCCATCGAGATTGACGGCGTAGGGACGCAGCTGCTCAACTGGTGCACGATGAGCCCACTGAGGGTAGTTGTCCTGAATGTCCAGAGCATGACTTAACCACAGCGGGCTCGCGATGCTGTGGCCGCCATACGCAATGGCATGCTCGGTAAATTGCTTGCCCTCTAAGCGCACATGGAAGCGCTCATCTACGGCTCTAATGGCACCCTGAATGCGCAGCTCTTGGTGAATGCCGGCGTCGCCTGCTAGAGGGCGGCGTATCAAAAAGTAGTCGAGATCGCTACGACGATTACACTGCCCAGTAACCACCGAACCCAGCAGCAAAAGCCTGGCAGTATCGCTCGTCGGCGCCCCGGGCTCCGTGAGGGCGTCAAAAAAGAAGTGTGCTGCTTGCAGGTGGTCGAGCCCGCTTTCGGCCGGTATGGCGCCTGTTTTTACGGCTAATTCAGAATATACAACACCCATAAATCGGTACGTTTCTGTGCTATTTGCTCCCGTTGCCCTCAACTATACCAGCAATGGCGCACACCGCAACAATATTGTATGTTAAATGCACAACGCGCTTATGCCGCTTCAACGGCGTAGTGACGAGCTAGCACCAGAAGCTCAGGATTGCCATAACTGCGTGCAGCGGGACCGAGTAAGTAATATGCTGTTCCCCCGTCCGGTATGCATTCAATAAGCGAAGCGCATTCCAGATCGCCGAGTGCCCCATGCGCAGAGTCAGGGCTAATACCTGTTTTTTCTTCAAAGGTGTGCAGCGTAATGCATGAATGTAATTCGCCGGGGGCATCCGCAATGGCGCAGAGAATTTTTGCGGCTAAGCCGTTATGTGAGCGTACGACTGAATAGCCGCCCTCTGGGCTACTTGCCGCGATGGCAGCGGTCAGGGTAACTGCTGCTGCACTGTGCTGTCGTTTGGCCTCCTTATAGGGGTTGCCTAGATTGTCTTCAGGATCTCTTCGATGTACCCGTAAAATGCTGCGGCTCATAATTCCTGCGGCCTCGCCAAGTTGCTCGCGAGTGCCCGATCGAATTAGTTGGACGCTAGCAGCTACCAGTATGTTGCCGACTTGTATCATTCGTGGCGGCACACTCCTGTAGTCACTTTGCTCGCGCTCTTCCGGGGATAGGCTGTAGGCTTCTTCGAAAGCCTCAACGATATCTGGGTAAGGACTCATTGCAAGGCCGAGTAAATCGCGTTGAGCAGGTCCAGGTAATTGCTTAGGGGTTTCGCTCATCATACCCCCTAAGCTGCTTCGGCGACATAGCCGCCAGTTTTTTGACTAGCATCAAAATTTCGATCGAAGAAATCAATGACCAACTGAGGATCTGTGCTGTGATGCCATACGATATTAGGGCCATGATTATCGAGCATAACGGCTTTAATCAAGCCATTCTCGAACACGCCTAAGCCTCCGGCAGTATTTTGGCCGCATTGATGGCTGCCACACTCAAATGCTTCTTGGGAAACAACGGGAATGTCATCAGGAGCGTCAGAGCGCAACGGTACGTGAGCGTGAGCAATGCAGTCCATTTCGGGATGTCGCTCATAAACGATACGTTGTGATTGCCCGCCAACTGAAGGCGTTGCTCCGTGGGCGATCACATGGTCTTCCCTGTCTGTAGTTACACGTACCAGCTTTCTGAAGGTGTTAAAATTAGTTTTTCGCACAGACGTGATAAATTCATTGTCACTAATTTTCACAGCATAATGGCCGGCCGTCTTATTGTCGATTGCTTTATAGGCACCACTGTCAATAAGGTGCTGAATGACCGCACGAGCGGACGGATACACCTCATCACTATCCATGTCAATCAGCTCACCACCTATGACAGTTGACCGTGTAAATGTTAGCTGTGACCGCAAAAAGGCAATTTCTACGAGCTTGCGCAGTGCTTTCTCGCGATCCGTACCAACGCCGTAAGCGCTTTCTTCGGGTACTATAACCATGTTCATGCGAGTTTCAGTATCATTCGCAAGTACTAGATTCGCACCATTTTCTTTCAATGCTTTCAGACCGATCATGTACTGTATGTCCGGCGGCGCACCTACGGTAGTTTTGAACGCAGCTAAGAAAATATCTTTACGAGGCTGGGTTTGGCCTTCGACAGTCTCCTTGCGGAACATCTGAACGATCTTAGGATTTGGCAACAAGTCCATGGTATGCGGCTCGCGTGAGTCGGGTTTACCGCTCTGAGGGTTAACGCCATCTCGCAATTTGCCTTGGAAATCGGCAACCATCGCTGACATGAACACGATCTTAGTGGCATAATCATTAACGATTTCAGTTGCAAGGCCGCGTAGGTCTTCTGAAGTGCGAAGCGAACTACTCGGGTCGGCCATTTGTGTCAAATGAACATTGGTGTCCATTTCTGGAATCATTTCCCGAGTCAACTCACCGAGACGCCGAGCTGTAGTACCCCGTGCGGGCGCGGCGATAGCCAGGTGGCTGGTTACGGGTTCGAATGTGCCGCCTCCAATAATATGTATTTGCTTATTTCCAACTACTTCTGACATGGCTTGTCTCCTTATGTAACGTATCTGCAGCATAAATTGTCAGTCGTGTACTGACAATGAGTGTCTATAACGTGTTGTTGACACAGAGCAATTTATAGAGGTTATTGCACATAAAAAGGTGTCAGTATATAATTGACATATGAATCAAATGAGCATGCAATTGCAATCGCTGGGTCTTGGTAAATCAGAGGCTGACCTGTACATAGCAGGCCTGGCTTATCCGAGCGGTGTCGGTGTGCAGGATCTGCAAAAACAAACCAATCTTAAGCGGCCAACTATTTATCACAATTTGAATCTCCTTGAGTCGCGCGGTCTGGTGGCCAAAGTGTCATCGATGAATCGCACGCTGTATACGTTTTCACCACCAGATCAGTTAGAGCGAATGGTAGAGGCCGAAGTACGTGAATCGAGAGCCAAACTCAAAGTTTTGGCGCAGTTTCAGAAGCAACTTGAGGCCCTGCAACCGATCGGCAACCAAACGAGCGTGCGTCATTTTGAAGGCATTTTAGGCATCAAAACCGTCATAGATATGGCCCTGTATTGTAAAAAACCGGAGTGGCGAGTGATTGCACCAGTCGACAACTTTTTGCGCCAGTTTGATCCGCAGTACGCGAAGTATTACGTGGTAACCCGTAAACGTCATGGCATCAAGAGCCGTACGCTTTGGGAGCAGCCCGACCCCAACGGTCGCCCGCTGACCAAAGAAGAGATCGCTGATCGCCAGCCTCGCTATTTGCCGGATATTATGCGCGGCCAATTCACAGCCACCACCATACTATTCGACAATAAAATTGCTATTATCACCTCGCTTGAAGATCAGTCGGCCATTTTAATCGAATCCGATGAGGTGAGCGCTCTATTCGGGGCGTTGTTTGAGGGGCTGTGGGCGAGCTCCACGCCGCACAAGACTTGATAAAATGCTGCGCACCGCTTATGCTTAAAGTATGCAGCCAGATGTACAACAACCACAACCTACTAATTATCAACAACCAGCGCCCGTGCCCCAGCAGCCGGTCGTAGCGCCGCCACCCCCGCGTAAGGGTCATCGTGGCCTGTGGGAGCTACTCGTAGTGCTCCTGCTCATAGGCGCTGCCGTTGGCGGTTATTTCTACGGCCATAACAAGACTACGACCGTTACAAAAACGATCGTCACTACGCCCAAAGCTACCACCGAATCTTCGGCGCATTTCGTACAAAGTGTCGGCTATCCGTTTGATCTGGGCGCCAAAACCCAAATCACCACCAAGCTCGGCGTGCCTGCTTCCATGCAAGCAGTTCGCGAGATTCCGTCAATGTCCCAAGGGCTGGCCACACTCCTAACCGACAAAGATAACGACTCCATGGCTCGCTACAGCCTCGGCAATCCTGAAGACTCAAACGATAACGGCGGTGGCGCCTCAGAAATATCCATCGTGGCTATCAGCAAATCATGGCTGGCGGCCAACGGCAAGACTGACAATAGCCTCGACAACTACATCGACAATACACCGATCCAAACGGTCGCCCAAAAACAGAAGTTCGTGAGCGATCTAAAAACCGCAACCACTGCCTGCGCGGCTGATGCCAGCAAGGGCTTCGCCACCAAAGATAAAGTCTTCAATATCTGCTACAGCGTCGATCCCGGCAGGGAAGCCTACAGTCCCGTCTTAGTCCTTAAGGGCTACGCCGAAGTTGAGAAGCAGCCCTTAGTTTTCGGCGGCACGGTCAACTTATATGAC
Organism: Saccharimonadales bacterium (SeqCode); assembly: GCA_036384495.1. Classification (GTDB taxonomy): domain Bacteria; phylum Patescibacteriota; class Saccharimonadia; order Saccharimonadales; family UBA4665; genus JAQGHB01. The sequence goes on along the minus strand of DASVMD010000005.1, from coordinate 3,694 downwards.
CCTACAACTTACACCGACCAAACTGCCGAACAAAAAGTGATCACCGATGCCAAGGCTGGCAAGCTGCCCGCCAAAACCAAAGCTGCGGTTGATGCTTTGACAGCTGCGCTGGCTCAAACAACTGTCACCGCCAGTCCAAATCCGCTCAAGCAATAGCTATCGGCAGAGATACCAGTCGTCAACTTCGCCCGTGTCTTCCTTTGTGACGTCGTAGTCAGTGATATCTACTAAACGTGACATAAGCTGATAGGCAACAAACAGCTCGGCTTCATAGTGGGCATGACGATATTCTAAGGCTTTAGCCGCGCTGAATTCGGCTGCAAAATTGGCTGTAAAGCCCGGGAAGAGATTAATCATTCGTGTGAAAGCGGCTCTTTTGCCATGACTGGTAAGACTGAAAAAAGCGGGATGCTGCTCGCCATGTCTTAACGCTTGAAGTTCGTCAAAGCTTGTGATTCGAGGTAGAGTCCGAAGTGCTAAGATCTCTTCGGTGGTTGCTGGTACTTTCTCTGCCACTGGCGCGTGTTGGCAGTCTCGCTCCTGGGTGTCGTACTTTACTGTACTGAATTTAAAGCCGGGTATGAAGTTATTGCACTCTACAATATCCTGAGGGTGTTCCACTGGCATCATCTCAGCAGGCTGAGTTATGGCTAAGTCGGGCCGACCAGCAGCAGCTAAAGCTTCATTTACTATTGGATAGCCCGCTTCAAGTAGGTTCATGCCCTCAACGAGTGTGGCTTCGGCTTTTTTGAGCCGTTCGGCAAGTGTCGCTTCGTAGTGGCGAAAAGTTACGACAGGGTCGTGGTAAGGTTCAATCTCTGACATTTGGGAATATTATACCACATTTGTCAAGTAAGGTGTTATTTTGCTTTGGTGAGATCAATGGCGAGAGCGGCCGTCCAAGAGAAATTAGCTGCGCCCGCTGGCTCACCGTTTAAGGGGTCAAAATACTCGTAGCAGCCGGATTTTTCGATCATTTCCAAGGTGCTTTCGCGCAGTGCAGCGGCGTAGTCTTTGTAGCCGTAGCGCTTTAAGCCATCGATAATCAGCCAGTTCATGTTGATCCAGCTGGGGCCTTGCCAATAGCCCTTAGGTTTAAAGTCAAAAGAATTCAAAGGCACGCTAGGTACGGGGTAGGCCGGGCCAAAACTATGCTCGTTTTCGAGCAGCTTAACTAACTTGGCGGCGCGCTCTTCGCTAATTGTGCCGGCGTACAGCGGCAAAAAGGTGGCGATGCTCGGTGTTTTTAGTAGCCGATGCGTCACAAAATCGCGCGAATAATACTGGCTGGCGTAGTCGTCCCACAGGGTTTCCAGCGCTTTTTCGGTTTTGTGCATTCGCGTTTCCAGGCCCTCAGGCAATTCTTCGCGTAGGGACTTGGCGATATCCCGCAAATGCGTGTTGGCACGCACAAAGATGCTATTAAAGTTGAGGTCTTCAATGGTGAGCAGCGAGTGATCCAGAATCTTGTTGATATCGTACGCCTTGCGGCGCAGCCGCAGCTGCATGTCGAACATGGCCACTGACTCAATGGCCGAAAAGCGCTGATCGGCATTAATAGATTTTGTGTCGCGGCGAAACAGATTTATCATCCATTGCAGGCGCAATTTTTCGATCAGGCGAATGTATAGGGGTAACCGATGTTCGTGCAGTTCGGCCATCCATGGCGGCGTGTTATCGAGTCCGGTTTCCCAGGGGTGAATCTGTAAAACCAGTCCTTCGTTGTGCGGGTCTCGTTCGTGATACAGCCACTCATGGTAAGCCAGCAAGGCGGGGTAGACCTGGCGATACCACTGTCTACGCTCCGGCCACGCCATTTTTTTACCGATTTGCACGATAGCTTCGGCCAGCATTGGCGGCTGCGTAATACCGGTCGTAACCACATCGTTTGGCGCAAACGGACTCAACCAGCTACGCCACAGATTACGATCGGTGCGATACTGCGGATCGTCGCGGAAAATAATGTTCGGCAGCATGCCGTTGTGCCACTGCCCGCGAAGCAAACTCAAGATCTCGGACTGCGCCCGGTCAACATCCAGGTGGCGAAGCCCGATCGCAATAAAACAGCTGTCCCAGAGCCATTGATGGGGGTAGAGGCCGTGCGCCGGCTGGGTGTAGCTGCCACGGTCGTTCATCTGCAGCACCTGCTTTGCCTCGGCCATCAAATCAGGTATCGCAGGCGTGTCACTCATATGACTAGTATACCTGAATAGCCGTAAGCGGGACTATCTAAGGCCCTGGCTAGCGATAATTTGTAAAACTAACCGGGAAATCAAAATCCTGCGCGCGCAGTAGCTGCATAACTGCCTGCAAATCATCCTTGCTATTGCTGGTAACGCGCACGGCGTCGCCTTGAATCTGCGTTTTCACTTTCGGTAGTTTTTCGCGTACCAGTGAAGTGATCTTTTTGGCCTTTTCTTGATCGAGCCCCTGCTTGAACGGAACTTCTTTGGTGGCCTTCAAATTGCTCTCCGTAACATCGGTGGAGGTGTCAAGTACCTTTTGGCTCTGATCGCGGGCCGCCAGCTTCTTTCGCACGATATCCAAAATGGCGTCGATTTGCCATTCGCCGTTGCCGGTGATCTTGAGACCGGCTTTGTCGGCATTGAGCCACTCCACGGCAGCGGGCGTGCCTTTAAAGTCATAGCGGTTTACAATTTCGCGTTGTGTTTGGTCAAAGACATTGTTCATCTCCGCCTTGTCATATTCGCTGACTGCATCAAAAGAAAAGTTTGCCATATACTCAAGTATAGTACAAAAGTCTATTTGCTAATAGCTGGGATGGGGTCGGGTTGAGGGATGACTTCTGCGACTTGCTCTGCCACATGATTGAGGGCTCCAAAGAGGCTTAGTTGGCCAGCTTTTGCTAGCTGTAAGGAGCGAGTAAGTGGTGATTCATACTGCTCAATATTATTTCGATCGACTCTAACACCCTCAAAACTGTTTGCCATGTTGCCTCCACGCTTATGGTTTATATGTAGCTTACATGAGCCACCTACATTTTGTAACCGTAAGTTTAATAATGTGAGGATTATCACATGTGGTGCACTGTAACAGAGTTGCTGGTATACTGGTAGATAAGATATGAGTTACCAAAATCCGCGCATTGCCGAAACCGCTGAACTGCTTAAGAATCGCCTGAATAATCTGCCGCAAAAATCCGATATTTTGCGGGCTGTGGAGCTGCGAGCACTGTACGATGAACTCAAAACGTTGCCAGCCGAAGAACGTGCCGGATTCGGCAAAGAGGCCAACGATTTGCGACAGGAATTACAAGCTTTGGTCGATCAAGCTCAAGATGCCGAAACGCCGGTAACGCCCGTTGACGTAACCGCGCCGTACGATGTCAGTGTGCCATTCGCCGAACGTCCGCAACTGTTGCCAAGCGAGCAAGGCACCAAGCACCCACTGATGTCCGAACTGGAAACGGTTTTGGATATCTTCTACCGCATGGGTTTCACGGCCGTAGAATCGCGCGAGCTCGACGACGACTTTCACATGTTCGGCTCCCTCAACTTTCCCGAAGATCACCCGGCGCGCGATGATTACGACACCTTCATGACCACGCAGACCGATAATAATCAAAAGGCGTTTATCGCACCGGCCCACACTTCCACCATGCAACACCGCGTGCTGCTCAAACATAAAGAGGATCTCGAAAACGGTAAGCCAATCGCTGCCGTTATTCCGGGTC
>DASVMD010000004.1:0-3968 GCA_036384495.1 Saccharimonadales bacterium (SeqCode) | reverse complement strand
CTTTTTTGCCGGCCGGAATGAGGGTATCGAGAATGAGCAGACCTTCACTGCCGTAGAGGCCTATTTGTTTACCCTCGATCCAGAGGGCGCCTGGGGCACCGTCCTGTTCAGGATCTACATGCGCTGTTGTGATTATAACATCGGTAGTACCAATAGTAGTGCGGCTGCGCGGCCAGCCAGCATAGGCGCGGACTTCACGCTCTAGCTGTACTGCAGGTTTAGTAAAATCGAGCTCGCCATCTGTTTTTTGGATGCGATTATCGTATGTGGCGAAGGTTTCGTCTTGCTCCGTAGGCTCCAGCGTACCGGCCAAAATTGCCGGTAAACTGGCTAGCAACATATCTTTGCCAAGGACAATCAGCGCGTCTGCAAGCTGTTGTTTTGTTTCGTTACCTTGCAGGGCGACCATCTGTTGAGCGTAGACGGGGCCGGCATCCATTTTAGCGCTCAGCCGCATCAGTGACACGCCGGTTTCTAATTCGCCGCTTAGAATAACACCTTCGATCGGAATTGAGCCGCGATGCTTGGGCAACAGAGAGGGGTGAATATTGATAATTCCGCGCGGAAACAGATCAATAATCGATTGCGGCACGATTTTGCCGTACGCCACCAACACTGCGGCCTCAGCGCCGTACGCAGCCAGCTGGTCGCGGGCTTCGCTGAGTTTGGCGGGCACGATCAGCGGAATATTGTGTTGCGCGGCCACTGCGGCGATCTCGAGAGCCCGGCCTTTACGCGATTGGCCGACATCGTTTTGAGCCACTACAACCGCGGCCACATCGTAGTTGGCGGCAATCAAGGCTTGCAGCACCGGCACTTCGGTGGCTAGGCCGGTGCCGAGGCGCTCGTTACCAAAGAACAGTATTCTTTGCGACATCTTTTTCGTAGTTTAATGGCTCTAGTTTGCCTTCTTTGTCTAAGCGGAAGAAAGCTTCGGGATCGTCTTTGATGTGGTCGATAAACACGATGCCGTTCGTATGGTCGATTTCGTGCTGGAAAATCCGCGCCAAAAAGCCTTCGGCAGTCACGCGGAACTCCTTGCCGTTCACGCCCAGCGCCTTAACCTTAACTTTTTCGTAGCGCGGTACCTTGCCGTAGGTGTCCGGCACGCTCAGACAACCTTCGTAATCCTCGATAATTTTGCCGTCAAACTTGGTGATTTCCGGGTTAATGAAGGCCGTAAAGGTGTGATCGTCTTTGTCGTCGTAGTTGTTGCGGACGACCACGATTTTGTACAGCTGGTCGATCTGCACGGCAGCCAACGCTACGCCTACTTCGTGATCGCGGCTCATGTCCCAGCTAATCGTGGCCGCCTGCATATCCTCGATAATCTGCTTAATTTCGTCGGTCACTACGCCCACGCGCTGCGATTTTTGCCGAAGGTGCGGATTGGGCAGGGAAATGATGTCGTCTTTGGTCATAATTATCACCAGTATAACAGATGACTTGCGATATTTTTGCAGCAGAGTTATAGTGACCCTAGGCCTAAAAAGGAGAGAGTATGGGAGTTGCTGAGTTCAGGGCTAGCATAATGAAGCATCACGAGGAGCAGGTTTCTCAAAGAGAAGAGCAGGAGCGGCGCTTGCGAAGTGGACGAAGAGCCTTTGGTGCAGGACAGTTAGCGGTACACGCTGCCTTTAAGGCGGTATTGGCCGAAGAGCAATTGAATAACAATGACTATCCTGCGACGAGGACAGTAACTCTGCCTGCAGTTGAGATAGCAGAAGATACAGAGGCTGTAATAAGTCGCTTTGACCGTCGTGAGCAGTCCCATGATTCCGATAAGCCTAAATTTCAGCCGAAACGGTTCTCGCTAGCGATTAAAGCAGGTGACATACAGGAAAAATATGCCGATATTAGGCAACCGGGTAACATAGATTTTGTGAAGGCAGGCGAGTACTCAGATGAAGACTATGAAGAAGTAGCTATCATTTTCCAAGCCGTTGCTACTGATATGGAGGCTCGGGCAGACTCAGAGTAGATCCATAGGATCAATGTCGTACGATACATTGCCCGGCAGATTTTTGATTACTGCGAGCAGTTGAGAGCGCTCGGTTGCTTTTACGACCAGCTGCCACTGATATTTATTTTGGAATCGTTCGTAGAAAGATGGCGCCGGGCCTTCGACGCGGACTTTGGCGCCGCTTTGTTCGATGTCGGTTTTGAGTTTTTCGGCGGCGGTTTCGGCGGCTTTGATACTGGCGCGGCGCACGGCAATTTTGAGCAGGTAACAAAATGGCGGAAATAGAAATTGCTGCCGGCTGGCTAGCTCGGAGGCGTAAAAACCGGCGTAATCACCATCGATGGCCTGTTTTAGCACTGGATGATCAGGATGATAGGTTTGGATAATGGCTTTGCCGGCCACATGGCCGCGGCCGATGCGTCCTAACACCTGGCTGATGAGCTGAAAAGTCCGTTCTTGGGCGGTGAAATCTGGCATATACAGACTGGTATCGGCTAGCAGTATGCCCAAGGTGCTCAGTTTTGGTAGGTCGAGGCCTTTTGCCAACAACTGTGTGCCGACCAAAATGTCGACCTCACCGTTTTTTACGGCTTCGTAGTGCTGCTCGAAGCGCTCAGCTTTGGTGTTATCGGTATCAAAACGGGCCACGCGGGCATTAGGAAACAGCCGCTCGACCTCCGAAACAACGGCCTTGGTACCGGCGGTTTTGAACATAATGTCGGTATGGCCACAGTCGGGGCACTTGAGCGGCACGGTGGCATGATAATTGCAGCTGTGGCAACGCAGCTGATGATGGTCGCCGTGGTAGGTGAGTGGTACATCGCAGTGCGGACAAACCGCTTGCCAGCCGCAGTTTTGGCACATGACGAGCCGGGCGGTGCCGCGTCGGTTCAAGTACAGCAGGCTTTGTTCGCCGCGACTCAACGCGCTCTCAATGGCGGCCAACAGGGGCTGACTCATAAAAGACGAGCGGTTAAAGAGATTGTGTTCTTTGCGGTCCACGATCACCACTTCAGTGGCGGCATGTGGCGTAGCGTTGGCCAGCTGCGTCAGGCTAATAATCGGCTTATTTTTCTGTTCCGCCAAATAATAATCGCCCACAGACGGCGTAGCCGACCCAAACACTAATGAAGCCCGACTAATCCCGGCCAGATACGAGGCCACTCGCCCGGTCTGATACTGCGGTGCCTGCTCCTGTTTGTATGCGACTTCGTGCGACTCATCTAAAACAACCAGACCAAGCTTAGCAACGGGGCTAAACAACGCCGAGCGCGGCCCAATAATAATGACCGGTTCGCTCGCACGCAGCGCCGCCAACCACGCGCGCTGGCGTTCGGCTGGCGCTTGTTGGGAGTGCATAACGATCACGCGCGGGCCAAACACGGCGGTAAAATTGGCCGCCAGCTGAGACGTTAAACTAATTTCCGGCGTTAAAATAATGGCCGATTTGCCATCGGCCACGCTGCGCGCCGCCAGCTCTATATATAAGCGCGTTTTACCACTGCCAGTCGTGCCATGTAACGTATACGTATCACGCTCCGTCATGGCGTCCAACGCAGCCTGCTGCTGATCTGTTAATGGTGGTAGCGCCGACAAATCCGGTTCACTAAACGGCCCCGGTGCCGGCTCGGCCAGCTGCTTAGCCGAAAAATGCCCCGGCACCAATTGTTGCGTAATAATGCCCAGCGGCGCCGGATAGTATTGCTGTAGCCAGGTGGTCACACGCAGCAGTGTGGCAGGCAAGGGCGGTAGGTCCAGAACTTCGGTAATCGGCTTAATTTTAAAGCGCGGCTTGGTGGTCGGACCGGTCACCACACCCAATACCTGCTCTTTTTGCAGCTCCACGCGCACCACTCGCCCGGCGCTCAGCCGCTCCGAACTGCCATAGGTCAGCGCCTCCTGCCCGTGATACCGACTACTCCGAACCAACACCAAATAATAAAACATCGTGTAACCAGTATAGATCGCCTGCGCGCAGGAACATATTAAATAATTCTTAAAAAAC
>DASVMD010000003.1:0-2292 GCA_036384495.1 Saccharimonadales bacterium (SeqCode) | reverse complement strand
AAGTCTTTGGCAATATCGAGCTGCTGCTGGCTTGGCTCGGCCAGGGTTACGTCATCGGCAAACTGTTCGAGCAACAGGCATAAACGGCCGTAGCCGCCGCCAATGTCCACGGCGTTTTTAAAATGACGACCACGCAGTAATTTACGGATCGCCACTTCTTCGGCTGCGTGCTCGTACTGACGGTGGTCCCAGTAGTGGAGATAGTTGTGGCTGGGATCGTTGTATTGATCGGCCTTTTTCTTAGTTTTTTGCCTGGGTGAGGTTTTGGGTGTTGCCATAATGCCTCCAGTATATCAGGGATACCAGATTAGCCAAGCTCAACGAGCACTGAATCTTTAAAAGCCTTGCCCTTGCGAAGCAGCAATCGCCCCTGTTGGAAGTCGCCGGATTCAAAGTTTTCACGAGTGATTTTCACACCATTTACAGATACCGCGTTGCCTTGCAGCAGACGCCGTGCATCCGTATTCGACGACGCTAAGCCACTTGACACCAGTACCTCTGTTAGGAGTCCATGGTCGCTGGTTTTGACCGAAGGGATTTCTTGGCGCAATTCATCCAGTACCTCAGCGGCGTCGCCAATCGGGCGTTTACCGATCAAAAACTCGGTGACAGCTTCGGCTTTTTGCATCTGTTCTTGGCCGTGCACCAGCTTGGTAACTTCTTGAGCGAGACGTCTTTGAGCTCGACGTTCCCCTGGATTTTCGCGGTGCGCCGTCATGAGCTGCTCAATATCTTCTTTAGGCAAAAGCGTGTAAATCTTAAGATAATCTTCAACGCCGGCGTCATCACAGTTAATCCAGAACTGATAGAACTGGGTTGGCGTGGTTTTGGCCGGATCAAGCCACACGGCGCCAGCTTCACTTTTGCCAAACTTAACACCGGTTGTTTTATTAACGACTAATGGTGCGGACCATACATGCGCCTCGTGATTATCAATTCGGCGGATCAGTTCCACGCCAGCAATGCAGTTGCCCCACTGATCGGAACCGCACACCTGCAGCGTCACGCCATGGTCGCGGTGCAACACCAAGAAATCATACCCCTGTATTAAAGAGTAGCTAAACTCGGCATAGCTAATGCCGCTACCATCTTCGCCTAAGCGTGTCTGCACGAACTCGCGGCCCAGCATTTGGCGCATCGGTACGTGTTTGCCGACTTCACGCAGAAACTGCAAGTAGCCCAAATCTTTGAACCAGTCGTAATTATCGACGAGGTCGAATGGAATATCAGCGAAAACCTGCTTGTACTGAGCGACTATGGCCGCCTTATTGCGCTCCACTTCTTCTAACGACTTTAGTTCGCGTTCTTGGCTCTTTCCATCAGGATCGCCAATCAAGCCGGTCGCACCGCCAACTAGCAACACCGCCTTGTGTCCGTGATTCATAAAATGGCGAACCATCATAGCCAGCGCTAAGTTGCCAACCGTCATGGAGTCGGCAGATGGATCGACACCCCAATAAAACGTAATCGGATCGCCATCAAGCGCCGTAATGTCCTTATAGGTGGTCTGATTTACAAAGCCGCGCCAGGTCAGTTCTTCGGATAATGTCATGGGAATTAGTATAGCGTAGGGAGTGAGGCTCTCAAAGTTACATATGTTGAGCATTCTTGCTTTTATAGGGGGTATACAATAGCGTGCCCCACACAGCCACCGCCGCAATAATAAAGCCTAGTCTAAAAAGTACATCGCTACTATGAGATATGGACAGCGCTGCATACAGAATCGACCAGGTGATAAGATAGCCCATATCGCTAGCCAGCTCTATGGATACAATGTACTGCAGGCCCTTGTCCTTAGCGTGAGAGTAATACGTAGTGTTGAGGCCGTTTAAGGCGTAGCCTTGAGCAATCTGGTACGCGACGCCAAGTGCTGCGATAGGTCTAAAGGTAGTCGCCATTAAGCGAAGTACATTAACGACACTCATGCCCGAGACGCCCTCAGCAAGAACAGTGCGATACTTGCCTTGATCACCTCGACGACCGGCCAGCCATACCGCAAAAATCGTGCCTATAGCCGAAATGACGGCTACGGCTCCCACCTGGCTAAATGCGCTCAGCGTAACAGCTAAATACATCGGCCACAGCGTACGACTGACCGTTTCTTCACTACCAAAGCACGCATCGGCCACGCTATCCCTGAGGGGTGCCGCGCGAAAAGTGAAGCGTAGCTTGGTCTTTTGATCGAGGACCGGCAGTTCACGAATAGCAGACAGCGGCTTTATAGTAAAAATCAGGCATGCCAAAGCCACTACCAATAGCCAGTCACCACCGAACAATGAGCCAATTATAGCG
>DASVMD010000002.1:0-23399 GCA_036384495.1 Saccharimonadales bacterium (SeqCode) | reverse complement strand
CACGATGTGGTGCGAGCGCTATTCCATGCCCAGCCAATCTCGCAAGAAGATCTCGATCGAGCCACCGAAACCGAACTGACGCGTGCGGCCCGCGGTTCAGTCGAAAACGCCTCCCAAATCCTGGCCGCCGAAAACGAATTTAGTGAATCAAGCTTCACCGATAAAAAAGCCGCCCAGGCAGCCAAAAAGAAAGAAACCGTCAATCGCAAAAAAGCCCGTAAAACCGAGCGCAAGCGCAAAACGGCCGCTAAAAGGCGAAAAGGCAAGTAGTGCGTCATACCGTCAAAGAAATCAAACTAAAAAATGGCGGGGCGGGGCTGTTAATTCACATTCCAAATGCCTCGGTAATGACCTTTGACATAAACTTTCGGGCCGGCGAATATCTGGTAGAAGAGCCAAAATGGGAAGTACCGCATCTCATGGAACACGTGCTTTTGGGCGCCAATGAGCTGATCCCACGGGCCCGCGATTTCCAGGCCGAGCTCGAAAAAAACGGCGCCTACAGCAACGCTACAACGGGGGTGTACGACATTACCTACGAAGCCGAATGCGCCGATTTTGAATGGGATCGCGTGCTCGGTCTCATGCTGGTGGCTATTACCAAGCCGCTATTCCTGGAAGAAGAATTTCAGGCCGAATTTGGCAACGTGCAAGAAGAGATGGCCGCTCGCAGCAACAATCATTTCCGCCGCTTGAGTTTGGAGATGCGCCAGGCTTTGGGCTTGATCGCTAAAACCGACGCCGAGCGCCTGGAGCTCATGGAAAACGTTAAAGTGGCCGACGTTCGAGCGCACTACGACCGTACACATTTTGCACCGAATATGCGCTTTGTGATTGCCGGCAACCTGACCGGTGCTCGCCGCGAAGCCATTACCGCGCTGCTGGAAGCCATCGAACTGCCCAAAGCAGGCAAGCGCTTCGCCTTGCCGCACGAGCTGCCAAAGCGCCTCAAAGAGCCGGTTTACGTGCCCAATGACACCGTCGAAAATCTCTATTTCTACATCGATACCTTTATGGAGCGCCGCCTCAACGACCCCGAAGCCGACGCCCTCAATCTGGTAAACACCATGCTCACCGAAACGCTGTACTCTAAGATTCTCGGTACTGCCCGCGAACGTGGCCTGGTGTATGGCATGAATTCTGGCGTCAGCCAAACGCGTGATGCCAGTAACTGGTGGTTCGGCGCCCAGGTTTCCGATAAAAACGCGCCGGCGCTGCTCAGAATTGTCGTGGACGAGCTCAGTAATGTTCTGGCCGGCGAAATCTCCGAAGAAGAGCTGGAGGCTACCAAACAGTACGCTCTCGGTCGCTTCCAGCGCAGCGCCCAAACAGTGGGCGGGACCGCGTCCGGCTACGCCGGCCGCTACTTCTTCGACGGCGTCATCGACGACTACTATCGCGTGCCAGAGCGCATTAAAGCCGTTACCAAAGAACAGATTATAAAAGTCGCCCGCGATTTGTTTGCCGAAGATCTGTGGGGCATCGGCGTACTTGGCAACTGCGGTCCCCATTTTGCCGCCGAGCTTCAGGCTCAATTAGCACCGCTTTGGGAAGCCAAGCTCGCCGAAACCGCCAAATCTTAAATAGTTATTAACTTTAGCGTTTTTGTTGCCATTTTTCTTGGTGCGAGCAGTTGCCGTGGCCTATAATAAGACTCCCACAAAGGAGGCATATGGACACGGCACTATCACAGCAAAACATCGGCCAAATCGGCGCTATGATGGCTGCCATAATTAAAGAGACTGTTCCGGATATGATCCGCGAGGGTGTCAGCGAAGGCACTGCTAGCTTGCGCAAGGAAGTCAGCGATTTACGCGAAGACGTCCAGCTCGTTCGCCGTATTCAGGCCAACCAAAGCGTCATGATGCGGACCATGCAAACAAGCTTGACTCAAGTCACAGAAACCAACCGCCACCTCGGCATTTTGTATGAGCAATTACACGAAAACGTAACCGCCCAAGCTCAGATTTTGAGCGATCACCTGGGCCTCAATAGACAAGTCCAGGATCACGAAGATCGCTTGCAGCAAACCGAAGCTACACAAAAAATGCTGCTTGCCGCTGTCACCGATCACTCACGCCAGCTAAAAAGCCGAGGCTCAAACTGGTATACTAAGGGCGATGGACGAACTAGCAAAAGAGGCAAATGAGGTGCAGTCGGCCATAAGCGCCGCTCTGCAGCAACTCAAAATTAACGACCTTGACCTTACTTTAGGCAAACTGCGCCAAACTAGCCAAGAACCGAATTTCTGGGACGATTCAAGCCACGCCCAAGACGTCATGAAGCAAATTGCCAAGCTCGAAAGCCGGGTTGAACCGTGGAAGCATCTGCAAAAGAGCATAGCCGATGTGGCGGAGCTGCTCAAGCTGGAAGATGCCAGCTTGCAACCCGAGCTTACGCAGCAACTGGCAGATATTACCAAGCGTTTTGAAACTCTAAAAGCCGACCTCAAATTCAACGGCCCCTACGACGACTACGATGCCATCATCAGTCTCTACGCCGGCGCAGGCGGCACCGATGCCCAAGATTGGACACAAATGTTACTCAGAATGTATTCTCGCTATTTTGAAAAAAATAGTTGGAAAGTAACAACAATCGATGAGTCCGCTGGCGACGAAGCCGGTCTCAAAAGCATCACTTTGGAAGTCGAAGGTCCCTTTGCGTACGGCAAGCTAAAAGGGGAGCACGGCGTGCATCGCCTGGTGCGCTTGAGCCCCTTCAACAGCGATAACTTGCGCCAAACCAGCTTTGCCAAGGTCGAAGTCATGCCCAAAATCGACAAACCTGATGACCTCAAAATCGATGAAAAAGACCTCAAAATCGACGTCTACCGCAGCGGCGGCCACGGTGGCCAGTCTGTAAACACTACTGACTCGGCGGTCAGAATTACACACTTGCCAACCGGCATCACCGTAGCCATCCAAAACGAACGATCTCAGCTGCAAAACAAAGAAACCGCCATGACCATCCTGCGCGGCCGCCTGGCGCAACTCCAACTGGAGCAGCATAAAGAAGCGCTCAGCGATCTCAAAGGTCCGAGCCAGTCCGCCGAGTGGGGCAACCAAATCCGCAGCTACGTGCTGCACCCATATAAGCAAGTCAAAGACCTGCGCACGCGCTACGAAACCTCCGATCCCGATGCCGTCCTCGACGGTGATCTCGACCCACTCATCAACGCCTACCTCGAGCACACCCTGGCGGACTCCTAGCTTGACAAAAATACGCTTATACTACATTATAAGCGTATGCCTTTTCGCCCAGAACAATCCAATAACCGTGCGCAGCGACGGCGCGAAATACACCTTGGTCGCGAAGTAGTCGGTAATCCCGAATCACCGGCTCGATTTCGTATGTCGGAATTACTGCGTGTACACGTAGAGGGAGAAGTCGCTGACGCCATGACAGCCTATGGCACCGATACCTTGGGAGCGGAATTTTTATGCTTTTCCCCGAAGTCGCCCCGAGAAAAAGTCACAGAAAGCGCTAAAGCAATCGCTCAGGCGCTTAATAGTATCACGCTGCGTGATCCTGGCAATTTTCACGATTTAGCGGCAATCAATGAAGTATTTGGCCCTCAAGAGATTACAGCTATTATGTTCACTGCCACCGCGCCTCCCGAAGAAGTCACCGAGATGAGCTCTTTGGCGATGCAGCGCTTTAATGAAGTGGCAGCCGCTAACGGCATGACGACTCGCTTGCCAGAAGCCTCTCAGCGCGAAATCGACCTTACCTAACACTCCTTTGTTATAACTCGCAAAGCTTGGTATAATACTGCTAATGATTCTGCTTGACCGGGTAACAAAAACCTACAATCGAAAACTTGGGCCGGCGTTAGATCGCGTAAGCCTTCATGTCGAGCCGAAAGAGTTTGTGATTGTCGTGGGGCAGAGCGGTGCCGGTAAAACCACGTTGCTCAGGCTTTTGACGCGCGAAGAGCGTCCAACCAGCGGCAAAATCATCATCGGTGGCATCGATTACGACAAGCTCAAAGATAAAGATATCCCACTGCTCAGGCGCAAAATCGGCGTGGTTTTCCAAGACTTCAAGTTGCTCCCCAACAAAAACGTCTTCGAAAATGTCGCCTTTGCGCTGGAAATTGTCGGTGTTAGCAACCGCGAAATCCGCCACACCGTGCCAAAAGTACTGGAAATCGTTAACCTAAAAGGCAAAGAAAAGCGCATGCCCAAGGAGTTATCCGGTGGTGAGCGCCAGCGCGTGGCTATCGCGCGTGCTATCGTAAGACAGCCCAGAATTCTGATCGCCGACGAGCCAACCGGTAATCTCGACCCCAAGCACGCCTGGGACGTCATCAAGGTCCTGGAAAAGATTAATCGCTACGGCACCACCGTACTACTGACCACCCATAACCAGGAAATCGTTAATAAATTAAAGCGCCGCGTGGTAACCATTCAGGGCGGAAAAGTCGTCAGCGACCGCGCTAACGCCACCTATAACGGACAATAATATGAATATGGACGCAGTACACCGCAAATTCACCACGCTTGGACGCATTCTCCACACCGGCGTCTTGAACTTCATGCGCAACATTACGCTGGCCATCGCTGCCATGGCGGTTATGGTCGTTACGCTTACCATTATCTTGTTCTCGCTAATCACCAATGCCACCTTTAAGAACACCATCGCCCAAATCACCGACAAAATCAGCATCTCGGCCTATCTCAAAGATACTACTAGCGACGATCAGGCAAAAGATCTCGTTAAGCGCCTTGAAAAACTACCAAGTGTTAAGCGCGTACAGTATCTGGACAAGCAAGACGCCCTCCAGAGCTACATCCAGCAGAACAAGAACAACCCAAATCTAGTCACTGCCGCCAGCGAAGCGGGTAACCCCATCCCGGCTACTATTCAAGTTTACCCACACGATCTCAACGAAATCAAAGACATCAAGACCGTGCTGGTCACACCCCAGAACGCCGCATTACAGACTCCGGAATCGCCATCGTATAATGGCGACCGCAAAGAGGCTATCGATAACATTACTCATGCTACCAATGTGCTGCGAAAAATTGGCGTCATTACGGTGGCCATCTTCGCCGTGATTTGTGCGCTGATCATCTTTAATACCATCCAAATGGCCATCTTTAACCGCCGCGACGAAATTACCATTATGCGCTTGCTAGGTGCCAAAACCAGCTACATTCGCGGCCCATTCGTGGTAGAAAGCGCCATCTACGGCCTCTTGTCAGCGGTTATCTCGGTGCTGATTATTAACTCGGCGTTCCTCGCTTCCAGCAATGCGCTGCAGGCCTCCAGCCTCGGTCTCCTAGACATCAACTACGCCAACCAATATTTCGACTCGCATTTCTGGGGACTTTTGACTCTGCAAATCGCTATTGGTATTATTATAGGAACGGTTTCTTCTGTTATTGCGACCCGCCGTTACCTAAAGTTCAAAACCAAGTAAACGGAATCTATCAATCGAGTAAAGGCCTGCCGCGAGCAGGCGAGAGGGTACTGTACAAAATTGACTATGCATGATATATTGGTAACTAGCATAAACAGAATAAAAACTATGCAAAAACCAAAAATAGCCAAATCACTTATAGTCCCGATGCGCGCCCTGGCGCTGACTGCTATTATTGCTGTGGTTGTCGGTGGTGCGGCCAATGTTCACGCCGACCAATTCGACGACCAAATTAATGCGCTCCGCGATCAAAACGCCCAAACTCAAGGCGTTTTAAATGGTTTAACCAGCCAGGCAAGCAGTTATCAAGATACGCTCAACCAGCTGCAAACCCAGATCAACACCGTACAGGCGCAAATCAACACCAATGTCGCTTCACAAAACGCCTTGCAGCAGCAAATTACCGACGCTCAAAACAAAATCACCGAGCAAAAGAAATACCTCGGGGAAGATATCAAGGCCATGTACGTTGATGGTCAACTGTCTACCATTGAGGAGCTGGCAACCAGTAAGAGCCTCAGCGACTACGTCGACAAAGAAGAGTACCGCACCAGCGTCCAAAACAAGATCAACGACCTTATTAAGCAAATTGCCGCCTTACAGGCTCAGTTGCAAAAGCAAAAATCCCAACTTGATCAGTTAGTCGAGTCCGAAAAACAGCAGAACCAGCAATTGGCCAGCGCCCAGGCCGCGCAGCAATCACTGCTTAGCTACAACCAAAGCCAGCAGGCAGCTTACAACAGCCAAATTAGCGCCAACTCCAGCAAAATTGCCGATCTGCGTAAGCAACAGGCCATCCTCAACGCCCGCTACAACATCGGTGACTTCAAGGGCGACCCAAATAACGGCGGCTACCCCAGCGCGTGGGCCAACGCGCCTCAAGACAGCCTGATCGACAGCTGGGGCATGTACAACCGCGAATGCGTTAGCTACACGGCTTTCCGCGTACACCAAGATTACATTGCCGGTAAGAACAGTCGCGACATGCCGTATTGGGGCGGAGTTGGTAACGCCAACCAGTGGGACGATAACGCCCGCAACGCCGGCATCCCCGTAGACGGCAACCCAACACCCGGCTCAATCGCCATCAGCAACGCCGGCGCCTACGGTCACGCCATGTACGTCGAAGCCGTCAACGGCAACCAAATCTACGTCCAACAGTACAACGCCTCGCTCAACGGCACCTACTCCGAGGGCTGGCGCTACACCACGGGCTTGGTCTTCATCCACTTCTAGATCTGCTCGCGAACCGTAAGCATTGTTTGCTATACTGGAAGTAATGGAGTCAGAACAAACACACACAGCGCCTAAAAAGCGCCTTGGAGGGCAGCGGGCCGTAGCAGGTTTGCTCGTGGTGGTGCTGGTGTTTGTGCTCGGAGTAAATGTCGGGAATGGCCGGATCAATACTAGTTTTTATCATAGCAAAAATCAGGTAGCCACGGGGTTGCCGAATCAGCTGGATTACACCACTGTTAACGATGTTTATAAGGCGCTCAAAGAGAATTACAACGGTAAGCTCACCGAAACGCAGCTCGAAGACGGCCTCAAGCATGGCCTGGCTGAGTCTACCAAAGACCCGTACACGGTCTATTTCACGGCTAAAGAGGCCAAAGATTTCAACGACCAGCTCAACAACTCGTTTGCGGGCGTGGGCGCTAAGCTCAGCAAGGACGGCGACGGCAACTTGATTGTCGGCGAGGCCATCGATGGCTTCCCAGCCCAAAAAGCCGGCCTGCAAGCACACGACATTATCGCCACCATTAACGGCGCTGACACCAGCGATATGACAATTGATGACGCTGTCAGCAAAATCCGTGGCCCAGCCGGCACAAAAGTGACCCTGCAGATTATCCGCGACAAATCCCAAACCCTGAACTTTACGATCACCCGCCAAGAAATCAGCCTGCCGAGCGTTACCACCAAGACGCTCGACGGTAACATCGGCTACATCCAGATCAACAGCTTTGCTGACGATACCAGCGAGCTGGCCGCCAAGTACGCCAAACAACTCAAGGACCAGAACGTGAAGGGCATTGTGCTTGATTTGCGCGATGATCCAGGAGGCTTGCTGGAAGCCGCAGTTAATGTGTCGAGTCTGTGGCTGCCACAGGGCAAAACCGTGTTGCAAGAAAAGCGCGGCGACGTAGTTCAGCAAACCTACTACGCCCAGGGCGGCGATGTTCTAAACGGCATTCCAACAGTGGTGCTAGTGAACGCCGGCAGCGCCTCGGCCTCCGAAATCACCACCGGCGCGCTGCACGACAACAAAGCCGCCTACGTGATCGGCCAAAAGAGCTACGGCAAGGGCGTGGTGCAGCAGCTGATCAACTTCAAAGACGGCAGCCAACTCAAAGTCACCACCGCCAGCTGGTACCGCCCCAACGGCCAAAACATCAACCACAAGGGCATCACGCCCGACCAAGCCGTGAAGCTGACCGACCAAGATGCTCAAGCGGGCAACGATCCGCAGCTGCAGGCTGCCCAAGACTACCTCAATAAATAAAAGTTATCGACCAAGACCGCTGAATTTTATACATAAATATTGAAATTTTAACAATTATTTAATATAAATGTAGTATAAAGGTCGCATGTCTGAGACTCGACCAAATATTGCCTTTGCCGGCTTAACCGCGGCTGGTAAAACTACACACGCAAAAATTTTAGCCGAAGAGCTTGGCTATGAGTATGTATCTGCGACAGAAATTATCATGGAACTTACGGGATTTGAGGGTGATCCAAATCAGGCATGGCTCCGCAATTACGAAAAGATAGAAAAGGCGCGGGAGGGTGATGCTGTAGATATTGAGCTTGAGCGACGCTTAACGGATTTGGCCAATCGACAGGACGGCTTAGTCCTGGATACGTGGGCCATGGCTTATATCTATGAAGGTCCGTTATTACGCATATGGCTTGAATCTGACAGACCATCCAGAGTGCGCAAGTGCTATGTTTCTCAAGGAGAAGAAAAAGCCCGAGATATTAGAGGTTGTGAAGATCTGGTGGTTATGAAAGATACAGAAACAAGGCAAAAATTTCAAAATCGCCTGAATTTTGACCTATTCACAGATATGAGTAACTATGACGCGATCATTGATAATACTGAGCTTATTCCCGAAGCTACTGTTCGGGCTTCCAAACGAGGAATTGAAACGTTTCGTCCAGTAGTGCTAGACGTTGCGTCATATCTTATAAATGCGGTCACAAAAGGCAAAACTGGTAACCACCAAGCGGCATTGTTCAAAAACCATGGGGCAATGGTAAGATATGTAAGTGAGCAACCTTGGTCTTTCTAGAGTTTTATGAAAACAGTTACATTAATCACCGGTAATGAAAATAAAGCTACTGAAATGGGTCGTTTATTGGGTATTGAGGTGTTGCACACCAAGCTTTCTTTGCCTGAAATACAGGATCTCAGTGTCGCTAAGGTTGCTGAGTTGAAGGCAGAGGCGGCCTATCGAGAAGTTGGCAGTGCCGTGCTTGTTGACGATACGGGTTTGTATATTGACGCCTGGAAAGGGCTGCCAGGCGCATTTATAGCTTGGTTTTTGGATAGTGTAGGTGTCGAGGGTATTTTACTGATGATAAAGGCGTGGGAAGATCGATCTGCGCGAGTAGTAACAGCGCTGGGATACTGTGATGAGCAGGGCGTAAAAGTCTTTGTAGGCGAAGTTGCAGGTGCCATTCCGGAGCAGGCACGAGGTGATGGTGGGTTTGGATACGATCCAATTTTTATTCCAGAGGGACAGTCAAAAACATTTGCGGAGATGAGCGCAGAAGAGAAGGATGCTTGTTCTATGCGCGCCCTAGCTGCGGCCCAAATGAAAGCTGAACTTAAGTTTTAGCTTGTCAGCAGAGGTGAAATAGGGTAGGATGAGACACATAAAGAGAGGTGTATTACGGCGTGGCAAAAAACGCGACTAAGTATGTGTTTGTGACAGGTGGCGTGCTTTCCGGACTCGGAAAGGGTATCACGGCCGCCTCGATTGGTAACCTCCTCAAAGCCCGCGGCCTCAAAGTTAACCTCCAAAAATGCGATCCGTATCTGAACGTTGACGCAGGACTACTCAATCCACGCGAACACGGCGAGTGTTTTGTTACTAAAGACGGCGCCGAAACCGACCTTGATCTCGGTCACTACGAACGCTTTATCGACGAAGAATTAACCAGCTCCAGCAGCCTCATGAGCGGCCGCGTATTATTAAAACTGATCCAAGACGAACGCGCCGGCAAGTTCGAGGGTGACGACGTGCAGATCATCCCGCACGTAACCGGTGCTATCCAGGACTGGATTATTAAAGCCGGCGAAGGCTTCGACGTGCACATCGTGGAAATCGGCGGCACGGTAGGCGATTATGAGTCGCTGTCGTTCGTGGAGGCCATTCGCGAGCTCGGCGTGCGCGTGGGTCTCGAAAACTGCGCCTACGTGCATGTGGTATACCTCCCATATCTGAACGCCAGCAACGAAACCAAGACTAAGCCAGCCCAAAACTCGGTGCGCGAACTACGCGGCCTGGGCATTGCGCCGGACATCCTCGTTGGCCGCAGCGAGCAGCCCGCTAATGACGGCGTAAAAAGCAAACTGAGCCTGTTTAGCGGCGTACCAGAAGACGCCATCGCGTTGCTGCCCAACGCCTCCAGCATTTACCAAGTCCCACTGACACTCGAAGACAGCGGCATGGCCGACGTCATCGTGGAGCGCCTCGGCCTCAAAGCCAAAAAACCCGACCTCAAAGATTGGCGCGCAACCGTGGAGCTGGCGACCGCCAAGCACAACAAAACTGTCCGTATCGGCTTTGTTGCCAAATACATGGATAATACCGATACATACATGTCAGTCTTTGAATCTCTGAAATCAGCAGCCTGGCACAACGACACCGACATCGAAATCGATTGGATCGACGCCTCAAAATTCGACGAAACTGGCGATATCGCCGCCGAGCTCAAAGACTACGACGGCATCGTGGTGCCCGGCGGCTTCGGTCAGCGCGGGCTAGAGGGCAAAATCAAAGCCGCCCAGTACGCCCTCAAAGCTAAAAAGCCGTATCTTGGCCTCTGTTTAGGCCTCCAAATGGCGGTTATCGCGGCCGCCCGCAATGCTGGTCTCGCAGACGCCTCCAGTTTTGAGCTCAACCCCGACGCCAAAGACGTCGTTATTAATACTATGGCCGATCAAAAAGGCCTGCACATGACCGGCGGCACCATGCGCCTCGGCGACTACGACTGTACGCTCGAAAAGGGCAGCCTTGCCGTCAAATGCTACGGCACCACCAAAATCGTCGAGCGCCACCGTCACCGCGGCGAATGCAATAATGCCTACCGCGACCAATTCGAGTCATGGGGCATCCGCGCCAGCGGCATCAATCCCGAAAACAATCTGGTAGAAGTTATCGAAGGCATCGATCATCCATTCTTGCTGGCCTGCCAATACCACCCCGAATTCAAATCTCGCCCAAATCGACCGCACCCCATGTTCGACGGCTTCTTGAAAGCCCTGACCAAATAGGTTACCATAAGCATTATGGAACCAACGCAAACACCTCCCGCAAACTCCGGCGCGCCCAAACGAATCCTCCTTGTCGAAGATGATGACGCTCTGGCAAATGTCTACATTACCCGCCTCCAAGCCGAGGGCTTCGATGCCCGCCGCGTCGCCAACGGCGAAGAAGCGCTAGCTACAGCCATGGCCTATAAGCCCGACCTGGTGCTACTCGATGTCATGATGCCCAAAGTCAGCGGCTTCGACGTCCTCGACATCTTACGCAACACCCCAGAAACTGCCAACCTCAAGGTCATTATGCTGACAGCCCTCAGCCAAGACAGCGACAAGCAACGTGCCGAATCGCTGGGCGTCAGCGACTACTTGGTCAAATCCCAGGTCGTCATCGCAGATGTTATTGATCGCATCCGCGCCCGCCTCGCTTAGATCCAAAATCGAGGTCACTTAGTTGACTAAGCATAATTAATATGCTATTATTAAGAGCGTATCACCAAAATAAAATTGCTATGCACGACAAATTACCTCCACTTCAAAAAACCGAGTCAGAGCCAGAGCTTGTCGGCTTTCGTGACGACACAGGTCTACATATTGCGACTGCCAATCACACAGGAACGCTGACAGTTGCAGATGTTCTGGGTGAAAGCAGCGCGCCTGTTTCGGCGGCTACCGAAGTGGACGGCGGTAGTATATTCAAAGTTGATGAAAACGGAAGCTATACAAGTCATGATGGCTCGCAGATATATAATTCGCAGCTAAAACGATGGGTGCCAGCAGAATATGATATTGCGTCGGCTGAAGCCCCGCTGCGCATTAGAAAATTATTTGCTCCATTTGATCAAAAAGATGCGTACAATAACGGCTATCTTAACCGCTTTCATCGTAGCGTTTCTACTCCAGAATCCGAAAATGCCGCTCTTGAGCAGCTTGCTGAAGAACGTAAAATAGATAGCGTCGTCGACAGTATGCTCAGCGAAAAATTTGGCGCTGAAACTACGCCTGAAGCGGTCGCTGCCTTGCGCACAGATCCTGTGCTCCGCTTGTCGCTAGGCATGCACCTTTTAGACAAGACCGATGATGTCGCAAATATGCTACCACGTAGTAACCGCGTATTTCTCAACGGCCCAAAAAGGGTTAAAGTTGCTGGCTATCCTGATTCTATGACAAGTAGAGAGTATACTGCGGCCTTGGCTTTAGCCATGCTTGACGGCACCTTTAGGAATGAGGATGCTGACAATATTGATTATAATCCATCTACCGACACGGGCACAGGCGGCCAGCATCGGGTTGCTGCCCAATTAGTACTTGGCACAAAAGTTTAGCTATTGAACAGTAACTTCGGTGCGGGCAACTGATTTGCCGCTGAAGAGGCGGACTTTGCGGGTCTTGAACTGGACGACGCCGTCGCGGGCTGCATGAATCGTGAAATTGCGGCTGACTTTTGTGCCAACGCCACCACGCTTGGTCATGCCGACCTGACGAACGATAACTTGACCAGTCTTAACTTTTTGGCCGCCAAACAACTTAACGCCGAGGCGTTGACCTGGGCTATCATGAACGTTTTTGGCTGTACCGCCGGCTTTGACGTGGGACATAGGTGTATACCGTTACTTCCTTGTTATTACGATGAGTTCTCGGGCGACGATTTGATCTTCTCGGTAGTAGAGAAGCTGATCATCCCCAATGTGCTCAAAACTCTCTCGATTATAGCCCATTTCGCTTATCTGGTCAATAAGGGGTAGGTGCTTAAATGTATTTCGGCCGGTTTGCCAGGCGGGAATGGCTATACATATTCTTGTACCTGGTTCGATTTGGTCGTGCAAGTTTTTTAAGAATTTTTTAAGAATCAGATTGCAGTCGGTGGCTGTTTGCGCCAGAACTTCGGGGCTTGGCGGGCTGGTGAAGGGTCTGCCCAGATAGGTTTCGGCGGCAACAAAGCTAATAGGCGGCTGCCACTGGTGAGTCGTGGCGTCGCCGACTTCTAGGCGGCTACACACGGGCGCAATCCGCTGCTCACCGTGAAGCCACTGCAAATTAGCCTTAGAATACTCGACCATGCGCGGCTCCAGGTCGGTGCCATAGGTGTGGTAGCCCATAAGTGTCGCTTCTTGCAGAACAACGCCGGTGCCACAGAACGGATCGAGCACGGTTTGTTCGAGCAAGGGCAGGGGGATTTCCTGGTCGGCTGGGATTTCGCAGATAGATTCAAGCTTGTCTTCTGGCAATTTCCCGGCAGCGAGATTAATGAGGATTTGAGCCAGTTTTGGCGGCAACATGCCGACTTTGGCGTCTCGTTTGGGGCGTTCGCGGTCGCGACGGGTATAGCTTTCGATATCTTGAACTTTTACGGTCTGGGCCACGATGGTTTTGTCGCCGTCGCGGATAAAGACGAGCTCCCAGCCATTTGGGCCAGTGAGTTTGTTATGAAGCACCTGGGCGGTGTTGAGTTCGGGTGTTTTATTGGGTACAAGTCGTACCGGCCGACCGGTTTTTCGAACAGCTTTTTTAATGCTGAGCCCGGTGGCTTCTAAGCGTTTCAAATTAATGTCGAGGCCAATGATGCTGAGACCGAGGAGCATTTTGCCTTCGGGCATTTGCTGCGAGTGTCCGGGCGCGACTTGCAACAGGAATTTCTCGATTTGACCCCAGTTAGTGGTGTCCAAGGTGGTGAGAATTTTGCAGAATTTAACCGCGCCGCCGAGCCGATCGAAGGCTAGTAAGCAGGGGTCGACATCAACAATTGCGACTTGCTGACCCACGGGCTGAACCTTGTCGGCACCATAGAGCGATTCGACCTCGGCCAGGCCGAGCGCCGGTTGCCGCCCCAAAACTAATAAACTTTGCATACCTTTAGTATAGCCTGTTGTCTTCCGTAGCGCGATGTTTTATGATGTGCCTAACAAAGGAGGAGTTATGGCAGAACCACTATTAGAGCTAGAGAGTGAAATTGGCGTAGTTGATCAATTAGACGAGATGCTTTCTATGGACGCTGAATCCATCGCTGTGCAGCGTGCCTTATTCCTGACAAGCTTAACCGGCGGATTGCTAAAATTTGCTGAGACTGTTTTCCCGGACGCCTCTCCCAATGACATCTATGGGGAGGTGATCGAGCGTGAGCCAGAGGGTCGCGGCGCTCATTTTGATGTCTACGATGATACGTTGGACGAGCGCTATCCATGGCTGGGTATTTATAACTTAGAGGGCCGCGCATTGGTGCAAGCCGCTCTATTGCCGGAAGATCTTGCCAAGTCTTATAATGATCGTTTTTCTGGTCAAATAGGTGAGGCTGCCTACGCGGCACGGCGAGATTTTAGTTCAATCGCGCTCAAATCTCCCGATGTCGAAGTGAGAGAAGGTGCGCTTGAGGCGGGAATGGGCATGGTACTGTACCAGCGCGTGGGCATGTATGTTGTCCATAACGTCGCTCCTAAAGATGCAGATAATCCTGGTAAATTTGTGAAGCTGGCGCATCCGGCCGGCAACGAACGCGGCGAAGAAATGCTAGGGAAAACCAACATGGTAAGGCTTGACGAATTAGTGACGCGAGGTGTAAAACGGCTTTCTGAATTGCCGCCAGTAGTTGAATCTGACTTTGAGTCGACAGGTATTGCCCAAGAGCTCCCGGATCTTTCGACCATTGGAGATCGAATGCGAGATGTTTCACACGATACTCCTAAGCCCCCATGCACAGGCTTCGATTGAATCTGCCTTAGATAATTTTAGGCAACTTCAGCTATAATGAGGCTATGCAAGAGCAGCCTTCGTGGTTTCGGCGTCATTGGAAATTGGTTGTAAACGTCATTACGTTACTGGCGTTGGCGTCGCTGGTGTACGCTACGAGGGCTCAGCTGAGTGCCACGCTTAAACATCTCGGCGATGTCAACTACTGGGTGGTGCTGTTGCTTCTGCCGATTGAGTTTTTGAATTATCATGCCCAGGCTCGACTGTATCAGCGATTATTTGGAATCGTCGGTAATAAGCTGAGCTATTGGTATCTGTTTAGGGCATCTCTGGAGTTGAATTTTGTGAATCATGTGTTCCCGAGCGGAGGGGTGACCGGCTTGTCTTACTTTAGTTTGCGGCTGCGCGAGGGCGAGAAGTTGACCGGCGCTAAGGCCACGCTAGTACATATCATGAAAATCGGTTTGATGTTCCTATCGTTTGAGCTAATGCTGCTCTTTGGCGTAGTCTGTCTGACGGCCGAAAATCAGGTTAATAATCTGGTGCTGCTGACGGCTGGCTCACTGGCTACGCTGGTGCTTCTAGGTACGCTTGGCTTTATGTATATGCTCGAAAGAAAGAGCCGCATTCACGGCTTCTTTACGTTTTTGACACGGGCATTGAATCGAGTTATCCAGCTAGTGCGGCCTAAACACCCCGAGACAATTAATATTACAAAAGCCCGCGCGGCGGTCGATGATTTGCACGATAATTACGTACAAATCCGGCATAGCTACAAACAGCTTAAAACGCCGTTTTGGTACTCACTGCTGTGTAATGTGACGGAGGTGGCAGCGGTATATGTGATCTTTGTGGCCTTTGGGCACTGGGTGAATCTGGGCGCCATTATTCTGGCCTACGCAGTCGCCAATTTCGCGGGGCTGATTTCGATTTTGCCGGGTGGCGTCGGCATTTACGAGGCGCTGATGACCACGGTGCTGGCCACGGCCGGCGTGCCCGCCGGCGTCAGCCTGCCGATTATCATTTTCTACCGCCTCGCCAACACGCTGGTACAGGTGCCAGCGGGCTATTACTTGTACCTGCAAACGCTTCGCCAAACTGGTAAACCGGCAAAGGCTTAGCCCATGCAAAGTGACCTCGAGGTTTCGGTTAGCGAGTTTGTAGCGCTACTCAATCAGACGTTGGAATTCGCCTATCCGAGCATCACGATTATTGGTGAGTTGGCAAATTTGCGCGTCAGTAAAAATCGCTGGGTGTATTTTGATCTTAAAGACGAGAACGCCAGCGTGAAGTTTTTTGGCACGGTGTATCAGTTGCCGGGGCCGTTGGAAGACGGCATGTTGATGCGCGTGCAAGGCCAGCCGCGGCTGCACAATTTGTACGGCTTTAGTGTCAACGTGCAGTCCATGCAGCCGGCGGGTGAGGGCAGTATCCGCCGAGCGGCGGATTTACTCAAAGCCAAGCTCGAAAAAGAGGGCTTGTTTGACGCCGCACGCAAGCGATTTCTGCCGTATCCGCCTGGGCGAATCGGGCTGGTTACATCGCGGCAGTCGGCCGCTTATGCCGACTTTGTGAAGGTCCTGGGAGCCCGCTGGGGCGGTTTGGATATCGAGCTGATCGATGTACAGGTGCAGGGTGAAATCGCCCCTGGGCAGATCGTGGCGGCTCTGGAGCAGTTTAACGCCTTGGCCGAGCCACCAGAGGTGATCGTGCTAATTCGCGGTGGCGGTAGTGCCGAAGATTTGGCGGCATTTAGTACGGAGCAAGTGACGCGCGCTGTGGCTGCCAGCCGCGTGCCAACGCTGGTGGCTATCGGCCACGAAATCGATATCTCGCTGGCCGAATTGGCCGCCGATCAGCGGGCTAGCACGCCGAGCAATGCGGCTGAGCTGCTGGTGCCAGACCGTGCGGTGGCGCTTGGTGAAATCCAGCGTTATGGCACAGAACTGGAGGCGCTGGCCGTGCGACGCATTAGCGATGCTCAAAGGCAGCAGGCCCAAAACGTTGAAGCGTTGAAGCAATACATCAAAGCTATTATTGAACGCCAGAGCCGTGATGTCGCTAGCCGCGCAGAGCTGCTGGCGGCGCTTAATCCAACGGCAATTTTGCGGCGCGGCTACGCCATTGTGCGGCATGAGGGTAAAGCACTACGGTCCAGCAAAGCCGTTCGCGCAGGTGATATAGTAGAAGTTGCATTACACGATGGCCGCTTCAAGGCCACCGTTTCAGGAGATAAGCATGACTAAAGAAGCAAATTACGAAGAACTCAAAAATGAACTCGACCGCATTATGACGGAAATCCAACAAGATGATCTAGACGTCGATCTGGCGCTCAAGCGCTACGAACGTGGGCTAGAGCTGGTAAAGCAACTGGAGAGCAAGCTCAAATCGGCCGAGAACACGGTGCGCGAGCTGAAATCCAGTTTTGATAAGTCATGATTTGGCTGAGCGCCGTTTTATTGGTATTGCTGATCTGTTTTGCGGGTGTGCTGCTGTTCGGGGCGCCGTATTTGCCGACGCTGGGGCCACAGGTTAGGGCGGCGCTGGAGTTGGCCGAGCTGCAACCGGGTGACACGCTTTTGGAGCTGGGCTGCGGCGACGGCAAAGTGCTGGTGGCCGCCGCTCAAAAAGGCATCACTGTGGTCGGGTATGAGCTTAATCCGCTCCTTGTGATTGTGGCTTGGCTGCGTACTCGTCGCTACCGCAAAAACGTCCAGATTATATGGGGTGACTTCTGGAAAAAAGACTGGCCCCAAGCGCAAGCAATCTTCGTATTTTTATTGCCGCGCTACATGTCAAAATTGAATAAAAAAGTTATACAATATAAGCATAAGCCGGTCAAATTGGTAAGCTTTGCGTTTACAATCAGCGGCCGCAAGCCGGCAGCTCAAAAAGACGGCGTAATGCGCTACGACTACACATGATACTTGTCAGCGGCCGCAAACTTCGCTACCATAGCCGTATGATCAAACATAACCAGGATGGGGCAATCAGCGGCGTTGTTGTTTCATTGGTCCTGACCGTTCTCTTATTAATTGGCGCTGTGGTATTTGGTGTATGGGCCTACAGTGGTAAACAAGATTATAAAAATAACACCGACCAAAAAATCGCCGCCGCAGTCGTGACTGCCAAGCAGCAAGAAGACGCCGTTAAGGCCAAAGAATATAACGAGCTTATCAAGCAGCCGCTCGCGTCCTATAAAGGTTCTGAGGCCTATGGCAGCTTATCGATATTGTATCCAAAAACTTGGAGTGTATACGCCGATGAATCAGGTAAGCTAGCAGATGACGTACTGGTTGACGGATACATGTACCCGGGCGCCGTACCGTCTATCAGTAGTGAAACATCGGTATTTGCAACTCGTTTTCAGGTGGTTAATAAGCCATATACCGACGTTCTCGGTGCATTTAGCGACAAGCAAGCGGCGGGTGACGTTACCGTAAAACCGTATAGTTTGCCAAAACTACCAAATATTAACGGCTCAGAAGTTTCCGGCAAATTGACCGACAAAAAGTCAGGCAGCGTAATAATTGTGCCGCTCCGTGCACAAACAGTTAAGATCTGGACCGAAGGCTCTCAATTTAACAACGATTTTAACACCTATATCTTACCGAATTTTACATTTTCGCCATAAAACGGGGCTGTAAAAACGTTGGCCAGGCGCTATACTGAGCTCATAAGAGGGGACAACGTATTGGTGTCGCAACAGTTATTGCTCAACATCGCGGAAGAACTTAAACTTCCATTGATTCAGATTGCGCGTCAGGCGGAACTTGGGCAGTTGAGCGGGTCCACGGATCTACGCAGCATGCAGGCCACCGCCGACACAGCCCTACGTTTGCTCGATAACTATGTTTTGGGCGTTCGCTTGAGCATGGAGCCGCATCAATTTGATATGGAGCCGGTGTCGGTGTCTTCGGTACTCTATGATACGGGTCAGCAGCTCGATAGCCTGGCAAAAAATTACGGTGTGGAGCTCGAACTGAGCATTGCCGGTCGCTATGAGCCGGTGATGGCGCACAAGCAAGGGCTGCAGGCGGCCTTGGTGAGCCTAGGCGCGGCGCTTATTGAGGCTTTGCCGGCGCTGGAGACGCCACAGCTCAAACTGCAATTGGCCACGCATCGCAGCCGCTACGGCATTGTGGCTGGGCTGTATGCCGCAACCGATCGCCTCACTAACCAAGCGCTGCAAAATGGGCGCAAATTACGGGCTGCTCGTCAGCCATTAATGAATTTCACGCATACCAGCGGTGCCGGCATTTTTGTGGCCGATGCTATTTTGCAAGCCATGCAGCTCAGCCTTAAGGCTTCGCGCCATCATCGATTATATGGGCTGGGGACGGTGCTGCCTCCAACTAATCAGCTCCAGTTGGTGTAACTATGGCGCGGATTCTTTTGCTGGAACCGGATCGATTGCTGGCTCAAACTTATGTGCAGGCTTTGAGCGCGGCAGGGCACCAGGTGGTGGCTTGCGCTAGTGCCCAGGCGGCCGTTATGGCGGCTGATGACGCTCGCCCGGATGTCGTTATTGTGGAACTCCAGCTCATCGAACATTCCGGCATCGAGTTTTTGTATGAGTTTCGTTCGTACACTGATTGGCGCGCGGTGCCGATTATCGTCCATACGCATGTGCCGCCTGGCGAATTCAGCGATAATTGGGAGCTGCTGCGACACGAGCTCGGAGTCAAGCAATATTTATACAAGCCGCACACCTCGCTCGCCAAGCTTAAAAAAGCGGTTGCCGCGCTACAGCCGGCCAGCGTATGAACAATCAGCAAGTCACCCAAGCGATCGTGCTGCACCGCACCAATTACGGCGAGGCCGATCGCATTTTAACGCTGCTGACGCCCGATAAAGGCAAGCTGCGGCTCATGGCCCGCGGCGTCCGTCGCAGCAAGAGCAAGTTGGCCGGTGGCATCGAGCTGTTTAGCACCACCGACATTACGTTTGTAAAGGGGCGCGGCGACCTGGGCACGCTGATCAGCACGCGCTTGCTCAAGCACTACGGCAACATCGCCAAAAATATCGACCGCGTGCAGCTGGGCTACGATCTGATCAAAATGTTGGACCGGGCCATCGAAGACGAGCCGGAGTCTGAATATTATCATCTGCTGGAGCAAGCTTTTACAGCGCTCGATGACGCCTCGATTGACCTGGAACTGATCCGCTCCTGGCTCCAGGCGCAACTACTGCGCCAGGCCGGCCATACGCCCAATTTGCAAACCGATGCCGCCGGCAAAGCTCTAAAGCTTGAGGCTGCTTATATCTTTGATTTCGAAGCCATGGGCTTCCACACGCATCCGGAGGGTAGCTTTACAGCCGATCATATTAAAACCTTGCGCCTGCTGTTTAGCGAAAATCCGCTGCTGTCGTTACACCGCGTGCAGGGACTTTTAGAGCATGTCACCACTGTTACGCCACTGGTTCGTACTATGACATCTACCTACATTCGTCTATAAAAATTTCGGTTGACTCCGGAACGCATCTATTGACATAAGCATGATGTTATGGTAGTCTGTAAGCAGTATAAACTACATAAAAAGGATTGGTATGAAGCTACGAAATCCATTAGAAAAATATCAAGCAGCAGCTGCCGAGCTACGTGAAGAAGACGCGCCAGTACTGGCTGCCGCGCGCCAAAAGCGCAATCAGGAAACTGATGAGTTTGCTGTAATAAAAGCCGATCAGCTAAAAGATCATGCAGCAGTCAACGGTACTATTCATCGAGAGGCTGCCCGTCTTGCGGGCAGGGAAGCTGTAGAGCATGTTACAGGTGAGCATCAAATTGTTCCCCGTATGCCAGAAGAGCCAGCGGTTCAGGTTCCGGTAAGCGTGGCTCCTCACGAAATACCTCACGCCTAGTTAGGTTGTCTTCTTATAAATAGTCTGCCTCAGTGCAGGCTATTTTATTTTACAGGGGTAGGCGTTTGAAGCTGTTTCGGGTATAATCGAGGTACTTATGAGCGACGTATCACTCGAAACAATTGTCAGCCTGTGCAAGCGGCGCGGGTTTATTTACCAGGGTAGCGAAATCTACGGTGGCCTGGCCGGCACCTGGGACTACGGACCCCTCGGCGTCGCCTTAAAACGTAATGTGATGCAGTTGTGGTGGAAGATGTTTGTCGAAGACCGCGATGACATGCTCGGCGTCGACGCTGCAATCCTTATGAACCAGAAAGTCTGGCAGGCTAGCGGGCACGTTGATACGTTTACCGATCCTTTGGTGGAATGTTCGAACTGTAAATCACGTTTTCGAGCCGATAAAATCGATATCAGCAAGTGCCCGCATTGCGGCCAAAAAGATACTTTTGGCGAGCCGCGCCAGTTCAATATGATGTTCAAGACGCATGTAGGGCCAATCAGTTGGCCGCTGCAGGATATAAAAGAGATCGTCCATGGCGATGGTAAAAAAAATGATGTCGATGCAGTTTCGTATCCAATAGAAAGCATTTCATATCTGCGTCCAGAGACAGCCCAGGGTATTTTTACCAATTACAAGAACGTTGTCGATAGCTTTTATCCGGACATGCCGTTTGGTTTGGCTCAGCAGGGTAAGGCCTTTCGTAACGAAATTAGTCCGCGCGATTTCGTGTTTCGCTCACGCGAATTTGAGCAAATGGAAATTGAGTATTTTGTGCATCCTGATCAGTGGGAAGAAGCCTTTGAAGCTTGGCGCAAGATGGTGTGGGAATGGACCGAATCCCTTGGCCTGCCAAAAGAATCCGTGCACGAATTAGAGGTTCCGGAAAGCGACCGCGCCCACTACAGCAAACGCACTATCGACTTTGAATTTGACTTTCCGATTGGCCGAGAAGAGCTTTTGGGCCTCGCGTATCGCACCGATTTTGATTTACAGAACATCCAACGCGTATCTGGTAAGAATATGGAATACCGTCCGAAAGACGGTGGCGCGCCGTTTGTACCGCATGTGATTGAGCCGTCGTTTGGCTTGGAGCGGGCAATTATGGCCGTACTGAGCGCCGCTTATACAGAAGACGAAGTTAATGGCGAAAAGCGTGCTTACCTCAAGCTGCCCAAGCACCTGGCGCCAGTCAAAGTCGCGGTTTCGCCGCTGCTCAAAAACAAGGGTGAGCTTGTGGCGAAAGCAAACGAAGTGTACCGAATGCTCAAAAAAGAATTCGGCGCGGTTATGTGGGACGACAACGGCAACATCGGCAAACGCTACCGCCGTCAGGACGAGATCGGTACGCCGTACTGCGTGGTCATCGACTTTGACTCACTTGAAGATGACTCTGTTACGGTCCGCAACCGAGATACAACCGAACAAGAACGCGTAAAAATCGAATCACTTAAAGATAAGCTAGCTTTTTGAGCGCTGGGCAAGCCACTGTGCTAATTTTTCGCGGTCAATAAGCTCGCAGTTATTGGTGTGAGCCAGAACTTTGGCTGCAGCAGTGAAGTAGCTATTCGTGATAACCATGGAACGTGTGCACTTGTACTGCAGCATGCCGGCCACGGCTTCGCGCACCGGTTTTTGATCGAGCGCGCGCTTGTAGCGCTTGACCTGTACGGCGGTACGGACGCCATCGCGGCGGGCCACGATATCGACGCCGTAGTCATTGATCGGCGTAAAGGTGACTTTGTAGCCACGCTGGCGCAATTGCTCGCCGCACCAGCGCTCGAATTCCAAGCCGGTCATGATGTCGACGTGGGCCATGTCGAGCAGACGCAGTGCCTGGCGTCGCTTGTCGGCTAGATAAAAAGCGAAGGTGAGTGCCGCTAAGCCGACAGCTAAAATAATCAGCAGAATTGCCAGTACTGTCCGGCTCGACCATGAGCCGTTTGTGCCAGCTACAATCGGCACGGCCAAAAACGCTAGCAATACGATCACTAATGCCTCATTCGGAGCTGACTTACGGCGGCGGTGTTTTCGAGACATAACTTAATTATATATAAGACGAGCACTGGTGCTATGATTATAAGATGAAAAATGCCATTTTACTGCACGGCCGACCATCTAAAAAAGAGTTTTTTGATCCGGAAAAGCCAAGCGAGTCGAATTGCCATTGGTTCCCGTGGCTGCAAAAACAGCTGCTCATAAATGGCGTGCACGCCCAAACGCCGGAAATTTTAGAACCGTACGCGCCCAAGTACGAAAACTGGCAGCGTGAAATCGAACGCTTTGAACTCGCGCCAGAAACCATCTTGGTGGGTCATAGCTGCGGTGGCGGGGCACTGGTGCGCTGGCTCAGCGAAAATCCGCAGATAAAAGTTGGCAAAGTGGTGCTGGTGGCGCCGTGGATCGATGTCGAGAAAGACGATTGGCCGCTGTTTGATTTCGAAATTGATTCCGACATCGCCGATCGCACCGCTGGCCTCACAATTTTCCACTCCACGAGTGACGCGCCCGAAATCCAAAGCTCAATCAAAGTTTTGCAAGCTAAACTCAACAATTACAAATACGTCGAATTCGAAAACGCTGGGCACTTTACTCGCAAAAGCATGAAAACCGATGAGTTCCCGGAACTCCTCAAAGAGTGCCTCCGCTAGCACTGTGCTACCATATAAGCTGCATGATTACGTACTACACCGATGGCAGCTGCGAACCAAACCCCGGCGCGGGCGGCTTTGCCGTGATCAAAGACATGAAACCGGCGGTACTCGGCGGCGAGCCGGGCGGCGGCGAAACCACCAATATCCGTATGGAAGGCTTTGCGATTATTGCGGCGCTCAAAGACGCTGATGGCGCGGAGTGCGAAATCTTTACCGATAGTGAATTCTGGATCAACGTGATTACCAAGTGGTCGCTGCCATGGGAAGCCAACGGCTGGAAAAAGA
>DASVMD010000001.1:0-9433 GCA_036384495.1 Saccharimonadales bacterium (SeqCode) | reverse complement strand
GAAGAAAAAGCGGGGCAACGTGAGTAGTCTGGCGGCGTTCTTCCCAATGTGGGCTGGGATGGTAGACGATAAGCAGGCGGCGACGCTCGTGAAGGCGCTTCGTCGTTTCGAGAATAAGGGCGGCCTGGCGACAACTGATGCGTTGCCCCTCGGTCAGTTTGTCTTGGGCAGTATGCCAACCCAATGGGCCTATCCGAATGGCTGGGCACCGCTACATTTTATAGTCGTAAAAGCGCTGGAGCGCTACGGCTACCACAAAGATGCCCGTCGCATTGCCATGAAGTGGCTCAAAACTAACTTGCAGTGGTTCAACGAAGAAAATGTTTTTCTCGAAAAATACAATGTCGTTTCGCCCGATAAGCCACCCGTCAAGGGCGTGTATCCGTCACAAACCGGCTTTGGTTGGACCAATGCTATTTTTGAACGTTTTTGCCAGGATTACGTTGATCGACCCCAGTAAAATTGGCAAATATTAAATAAACCTTAACTATTTTCAAAATGTTTTTGATTTATTTTGGGGTCGCTCGTGGCAGTATTATAATAGCTAGCACTATGGCGGAACTTGCAGACCAAATCGGACCCAAAACCCAGAAATTGCTCGGCGATTTATTCCGTGGGGCCGTCCGCGAAGAAATTACCGGCCTCAAGCAGGAAATAACCGGTCTTAGTCAGAGAATAGACGGACTCGATCAAAAAGTCGACAGTCTTACGCAAAGGGTGGGTAGTCTCGAGTCTGAAAGTAAACTGCATCGGCAAATCCTAGGCAATCAGAGCATTTTACTGCGCACCGCACTCACCGCAATCAATAGCCTCAAAAGCAGCTACCGCAAACAGGCCCAAGAAGTTACGCGGCTTGGCGTATTATTCGAAGATCTGCAATACCGGTTTGAGGCTGGCGGCGAGCTCGGCTGAGCGAACTGCTATAATAAACTCACCTATGAGCACAACAGCAGACTGCCCTTTTTGTGATTTATCAGAGCATATTTTAAAAGATACCGAACATGCCCAGGCCTTTTTGAGCAACCCGCGCAAGGCGCCTGGTCATTTTTTGGTGTCGCCAAAGCGGCATGTTGAAAAACCCTGGGAACTCACTGCCGACGAGCGTAAAGAAATCTTTGACCTGATATTTTTCATCGAGCAAAAACTGATTGGCAACCTCGGTGATGGCTGCGATATCCGCCAAAACTACCGTCCGTTCATGCAGCAAAGTAAACTCACCGTCAACCATGTGCATTTCCACGTTTTACCGCGCTACAAGGAAGACTACATATACCAAGTAGCCGAAAAATACGAAACTGATCTTTTCAGCGAGCTCGACCCCAAAGAGGCCGATGAAGTCGCCAAACTGCTCAAAGATTAGCCGAGCGGTTCCATTTATCTCTGTAAACCGGTAAACTATAGAGATGAGCAATTACTTTATTACTACCTCTATTCCCTATGTAAACGGCGAACCGCATCTGGGGCATGCTATGGAGTTTATTATGGCAGATGTGCTGGCTCGACGCGCCCGCCAGCAGGGCGATACGGTCATTTTTAGCATGGGCAGCGACGAGCACGGTGGCAAAATTGCCGAAAAAGCTGCCGAACTCAAGCTGGAGCCCAAGGAGTTGGCCGATCAAATGTCCAAGCGCTTTAGCGATCTCGCCAAAACGCTGCGCGTCAGCAACGATCGCTTTATTCGCACCACCGACAAAGGCCACGAGCAACGCGCCAAACTAATCTGGAAAGCTCTCCAAAAAGACATCTACAAAGGCAAGTACGTAGGCTGGTACTGCACGGGCGACGAAGCCTTTTTTAGCGAGGCCGAGGTCAAGGCCAATAACGGCGTCTGCCCTAACCACAACCGCCCGTACGAAAAAGTCGAAGAAGAAAACTATTTCTTTAAGCTCAGCGCCTACAGTGAGGCTATTCTGGCAGCTATAGAAAACGGTGAATTCACCATTGTTCCCGAGACACGGCGCAATGAAATCTTGAGCGTCATTCGCGGCGGCCTTGAGGATATCAGCATCAGCCGCCCTAAAGACAAAATCTCGTGGGGCATCCCGGTGCCCGACGACCCGCACCAGGTTATGTACGTCTGGTTTGAGGCCCTCATGAACTACATCACCGTACTTGGCTATCCCGAGCACGAAGATTTCAAGCAGTTCTGGCCCGCACAAGTGCAGGTGATCGGTAAGGATATTATCCGCTTCCATGCGGCCATTTGGCCGGCTATGTTGCTGAGCTTGGGTATTGCACTGCCAAAAACGCTGTACGTGCACGGTTTCATCAATATCGAAGGCAAAAAAATGAGCAAGAGCCTCGGCAATTACGTGTCGCCGGACGAAATTATTGCCAAATACGGTGTAGACGCCTTTCGCTACTATTTCTTGCGCCACATTCCAAGCTACAACGACGGTGATTTCAGTTGGGCTACCTTTGAGGCGGCCTACAATAACGAGCTGGCCAACGAGCTCGGCAATGCCGTGCAGCGCACCGCGGCCATGATTCAGAAGTATCAGCAGGGCTTAATTGGTAATATTCCGCCCTCGGAGCACGATATTGCCCAGTACCAGGAGGCGCTAGCGGCTTGCCGTTTTGACCGTGCCCTTGACGAAGTCTGGGAGCAGGTCCGTGGCCTCAACCAGTACATCGACGAGGAAAAACCTTGGGAAATCGCCAAAGAGGGCGACACCGAGCATTTAGGTGAGGTTTTGGCGTATCAGGCTGCAGCACTGATCCAAATTGCCGAGCTGCTGGAGCCATTTCTGCCAGATACCGCCGCTAAAATCGCCGCTGTGTTCCAGGAAG
This sequence comes from Saccharimonadales bacterium (SeqCode), assembly GCA_036384495.1. GTDB lineage: Bacteria > Patescibacteriota > Saccharimonadia > Saccharimonadales > UBA4665 > JAQGHB01. The sequence goes on along the minus strand of DASVMD010000001.1, from coordinate 6,643 downwards.
GTGTTGTTCGACCAATAGAGGGCACCTTATTCCCCAAAACAGAGGTAGTTAAGAATACTTAACGTGTTAAGTATATAATAAAACCATGCTCGAACTGGTTGATACACACTGTCATATTCAATCTATTGGGCTAGGGCGCGGTGAGCGCTCTACCCGTGAATTATGGGCCAAAGCACCAGATCTGACCGCTGACAGCGTGGTAGAACATGCCGTATTGGCAGGAGTGACACACTTAATTTGCGTAGGCTGTGATCTGGAAGACAGCCGTTTGGCAATCGATTTTGCTAAAGATCGTGACGCATGCTTGGCAAGTATCGGCATCCACCCCCATGAGGCGCAGCATTACAGGGGTGATGATGCCCAAAAAGCGGTTTTTGCAGCCCTGGCCACAGAGAAAAAGGTAGTGGCCGTGGGCGAGTGCGGCCTCGACTATTTCTACGAGCACTCCCCACGGGAAGCCCAAGTAGAAATTCTCAAATTCCAGATAGAACTAGCCCTAAAACATGAATTACCCATGATATTCCACGTTCGTGAGGCGTTTAGTGACTTTTGGCCGATTTTTGACAGTTATCAAGGGGTGAGAGGGGTTCTGCACAGTTTTACCGATAACGCCGAAAACCTAGCCAAAGCCCTGGAAAGAGGCCTATTTATAGGGGTCAACGGTATCGTCACCTTTGCTAAAAACCCTGCCCAAATCGATGTGTACAAGTCGATCCCATTGCAAAAATTACTACTGGAAACCGACGCTCCCTTCTTGACACCGACCCCTTATCGTGGTACCATAAATGAGTCTAAACGCGTGGGAACTATTGCGGAGTTTATGGCCGGTTTGCGAGATGAAGATCTCGAGCACGTGGCCGCCACGACAACCGCAAACGCTCGGACGCTGTTTGACATCTAACGGATTACAGTTATGACAAATTACAACCCCCACAACGAACAGCGCGTCACGCCCGAAAAACAGGGTGTTTCAAGCCGTCTGTACAAAGTTACGTTAGGTGATTTTAATGTCAATAATGGTATTTTGCTGCAATTTCCGGATATCGATAAAGGGCAGTCGCAAAACGCTCCAGAGCAGGCTCAGCCCGCTACTGTTACATCGATCCGTCCAGAGGTAAATACCGCTGTAGCTACCACGGCAACTGCCGCAGCGCTTGAGCAGGATGCCCAGCAAATGACCGCTAAAGAGCAGCAACTGGCCACGCTTCGCCAGTCTCTGGAGGAGATCAGTAATGAAGCTGCTGCCTAAAATCCTGCCTCGTAGCGATGACCAGCGCCGCGCCGACATCGAGAGCCAGCTTATTCACGAAGAAGCCAAAATTGGTGGCCAGCTATTTGGTCCCGTGCCTAAAGGTCATCACCGCCAGTTTTTCTGTCTCGATGAGCATACCTGGGTGTGGCACGAAGAATGGGCTGAAAATGGTCAACGAAAAGTTGTCACGACTCGTTACACCGTGCGTCCTAACGGCGTGCTCAAGTCGCAGCGTGATGGCCAGTACGAGCCACTAACTCGCGATGAAGCCCGCAATCTGTTTTATGCCACCAAACTCTATCGCCAACGAGTCGAAGCCAAGTATCAGCAGATGCTCCAAGCCGCTTAGGAACAGATGATTTACCTTGATTACGCCGCTGCCACACCGGTCGATCCGGATGTTTTAGCGGCCATGCAGCCGTTTTTTTCAGAGCAGTTTTATAATCCGTCGGCCACCTATGGTGCGGCGTTGGAAGTTAAAAAATCCCTTGATGCGTCCCGAGCCGAGGTGGCGCACTGGCTCGGCGCCCGCCCCAGCGAAGTCATTTTTACGGCTGGTGGCACCGAGGCCAATAATCTGGCGATTCACGGTATCATGCGTCAATACCCGGAGTCTAATGTGGTGGTCAGCGCGATTGAGCACGAATCGGTGCTGGCGCCCGCGCACAAGTATGACTGCCACGAAGTAGCTGTCATCCCCGATGGTCGCATAGACATCGAGGCTTTCCGAAAGGCTATAAACGAGCATACGGTGCTGGTGAGCATCATGTATGCCAATAACGAAATCGGTACCATCCAGCCGATTCGTGAGCTGAGCCGAATTATCGAAGAAGTCCGAGCTGAACGTCGCAAAAAAGGCAACAAGCTACCCCTGTACTTTCATACCGATGCTTGCCAGGCGGCCAACTATCTTGACCTGCACGTGGCGCGGCTCGGCGTCGATCTTCTAACGCTAAACGGCGGAAAAATCTACGGACCAAAGCAGAGCGGCGTGCTGTACGTCAAGGGTGGCATCAAACTTAAGCCGCTGGTAGATGGCGGTGGCCAAGAATTCAATGTCCGTTCGGGCACCGAAAACGTACCGGCAGCAATTGGCCTGGCTGCAGCGCTGCAAAAAGTCCAACCCAACCGTCACGCAGAGGTAAAGCGACTCCACGATTTGCAACGGATGTTTATCAAAATGATTGAAAAAAACTTCCCGGAGGCTATCATTAACGGCTCGCGCAAGCAGCGTTTGCCAAATAACGTGCACGTTACGTTTCCGGGCCAAGACAACGAACGCTTACTGATTCAGCTCGACGAAGCCGGAATCATGGCCGCTGCCGGATCGGCCTGCAGCGCCAGCAACGAGGAGCCGTCGCATGTACTGCGCGCGCTAGGGGTAAGCGAGCAAGATGCCCAAGCCTCGCTGCGCTTCACCATGGGGCAGGCCACCACTGAAGCAGCAATTGCAAAAACACTCGATACACTGCAAAAATCTCTTAGCTAGTTGTTGCTTGGCGCTGGAGTCTAATAGGGGTATAATTTACAGAGAAAGCGTAAGCAATTAGAACTTTTATAGGTATTGACAGCTCTACCCCTGTTAGGAGTAGGTAGCTACAGCTTAGGCTCAGAGGGCGAATATCGAAGATGGTGGGTAAACAAACATGACAATCTGGTGGCTGGTCCTTATTTTGTGTGGGATTGGCAGTGCTGGTATTGCGTTTATCTGGCTTGCAGTACGGATTGGCAATGTAGGTGCCAAACCAAAGCTTAGCCAGCAGCCGGACTCTCTGGAAAAAGCCGCCGAAGAGGACGTTGAGCACGTTTTTAACACCGAATTCCGCGAGGAACTTCGTAACCGTGGTCGTCTGCATTTCGAAAAAATCATCGGTGAAAATGCCATGTTTTTGCAACAGGACCTCCGTTTGACCACGTCGCAGCTCAATGAGTACATGAAGACGGAAATCACCAAGAAGCTCACCGAAGAATTTGAAAAATACGAGCAGTCCATTATGGACGCAAAGCAGCTGGCGATCGAGTCCATCCAGAAGACTAATACGGCGATTGATGAACAACGTAAGGTGTTGAGCGACCAAGTTCGCGTCGAAATTGATGCGGAAAAGCAGCAAATACTCAAGCATTTCGAAGATAACATGGCCGATATCGTGAACCACTATGTGCTGGCTGCGGTCGGCAATCAGATCGATTTGAACGACCAACTAGAATACATTTTGGCCGATATGGAGGCCAACAAACAGGCAATCATTGAGGATATACGCAGTGGAGCCTAAACAGTTGTCGCTACCGGTTAAGGTTGCTACGCGAGTGGATGTTGGCAGGCTGGCCCGCGAGTTGGGTGATATCGACGAGGCCTTGCTGCAACTTCGCCTGCGCTCCAGCGGCACCGAAGTTAAAATGCCTAAAACCAGTCACCTTATGGATCAGCTAGTCGAGCACAATCAGCTTAACTTGTTGCAAGAGGAAGATCGGGTAGCGCTTAAATCTTTCTTGTTGGCGGTTAAAGAGCGGGCACCCGTGATGCATGTCAGTTTTAGCGCTGATCCATCGGTAGCTTTTTTGGAAAAACTGGTGAGCTGGCTAAGGCGGGAAATCCATCCGGCAGTGCTTTTAACAATTGGCCTGCAGCCGACGCTGGGAGCCGGTTGTGTGCTACGTACCACTAATAAACAGTTCGATTTGTCGCTGCGCGAGGATTTTAAGAAAAAGCGTGCGCTACTCCAAGAAAAACTAGCTATTCCGGCAGAGGTGCAAGCATGAGCAGTGGCCAGCACTTTGACCGCTTAGTGGCTGCCGGTAATCCTATCGGCGAGGTGATCGCCGTGGATAAGTTCCTGATTAAGATCCGAGGTTTGCAGCCCTGTGCCGTGAAGGCGCTAGTGATGTTTGATGACGGTAGCAAAGGTTTTGTGCATCAAGTTCTCGAAGATTATGTGACGGTGCTGCATCTCGGAGCGCAACCGCTCAGAGCGGGTGCGGTTGCTGTTTTGCAGCATCAGGAACTGGTGTGCAAGGTCGGTAAGGACTTTATTGGGCGAGTGGTATCGGCTACTGGTGAGCCACTGGACGGCAAGGGTCCGATCGCCGCCGATGCTATTTGGCCGGTGTTTAACATGGCACCACCACTGTTTGAGCGCAAGCTGGTAGAGGATCAGCTGGAAAGTGGCGTGAGTGCTATCGACGCCCTGTTCCCGTTGGTGCGCGGGCAGCGCATGGCGCTGCTCGGCGATAGTAAATCCGGTAAAAGTACACTGGTAACGCAATTAACGATCAACCAGAAAAACACCGATCAGGTAGTGGTCTACTGCCTGATTGCCAAGCGGCGCAGCGATGTGGATACGCTGCTTACGCGACTCGAAAAAAACGGAGCGCTGGAAACTGCCATTGTGGTCGTCTCCACAATGTTCGAGTCGTTGATTATGAGCTATTTGGCGCCGTACGTGGCTTGCTCAATGGCCGAGTACCTCTGGCAAAAATGCGACCAAGACACCATTATTATTTACGATGACTTGACGAGCCACGCGCACGCTTACCGCGAAGTGGCGCTGCTGTCGGGTGTTAGCCCGGGTCGTGATTCATACCCTGGCGATATGTTCTACGCCCACTCTAGCTTGCTGGAGCGCGCTGGCCGGCTCGAAAAAAATGGTAAATGCCTGACCTGTATTCCGGTGGTGCACGCTGCCGGAGGCGACATTACGGCGTACTTGCCGACCAACATTATGTCTATTACCGACGGTCAGTGGATACTGGATATGGAAATTTTTAGAGCCGGTATTCGTCCGGCGCTCAGTATGGGGCTGAGTGTGACTCGTGCCGGCGGCGTGGGGCATAATAAGCGGCAAAAAGATTTGGCTGCTAAAACGCTCAAAATCTTGGCCGACTATCGTCAGGCAGAGGAGTTCTCGCACTTTGGATCGGAGCTGGCGGTGGAGGCCAAGCATGCGCTGGCAACAGGCAAACGTATCTTTGAAATCCTGACCCAAAGCCCCACCGACACCTATTCGCTGATGGCTCAGCAGCTGATGTTTGACCTGGTCCTCAACCTCGGTGACGGCCAAGATATTGACCTCAACTCACTCAAACTTAACGTTACAAAATATGCTGCCCAGATCACTAAAGATGAAGAATACGAAAAAGTCCGCGACCAACTAAAAGCGGTGTGTATGGTTGAGCTTAAAGGCGTGCCAGCTCCTACTGCCGCGCCGCCGACTGCACCTGCACCTAAGCCCGCTGGAGCTACCTCATGAAACGCCCCAACGAAATAGCTCGCGACGAATCGGCAATGGCCACCCTGGCCGAGCTAACCAGTGCCTTTGAGGGTGTGGCCGGTATGCGCATTGCGCAGATCAAAAACCAGGTGCTACAGTCCACCAAATTCTTTAACGAGCTGTGGCATATTTATTCGCAGGTGCGGGTTGACGGTTCGTTTACTTTTGGCCGCGACAAAAAAGACGGTCATGCGATCAATAAGGAGCTGTATATTATCATCACTGCCGAAGGCGGCTTTAGTGGCGATATCGACCAAAAGCTGGTTGAGCTCATGCTCCAAGACTACACTCCCGAAAAAAACGATATTATTGTTATCGGTCACCATGGAGCGGTACAGTTGGCCCAAAGAGGCGTAAGCTATAAAAAATACTTCAAGTTGCCAACAAAGGACCAAAATATCAACGTGATTCCGATCGTGCGCGAGGTACTGCACTATCGCTCCACCAAGATGTTTTATCAGGAATATGTGTCTTTGATGGTCCAGGATGTGAAGCGTATTGAGCTGTCGAACGCTGTCAAAGAGCGTGGCAATATTAGCGATAAACCGGAGGATGTTATTAGCGAAGAAACCTATATCTTTGAGCCGAGCGCCTATACGGTGGCCGCCCACTTGGAGCGTTCCATGATGCAGATCGCCATTAGTCAGCTGATTTTGGAGTCCAAGCTAGCTCAGTACGCCTCGCGCTTCCGGGCCATGAGTACCTCGCACCAGCGTGCCGACGAAGAGAGAGACGACCTACGCATGGCATACAACCGCGCGAAACGTGGCGTCAAAGACGAGCGCCTCAAAGAAATTATTAACGGGCTCAAAAAATCGAAAGTGGGAACGCGATAATGGCTGGCGTTATTACTACGGTTAAGGACTTTGTGGTACGAGCTCAGTTCGACGACGATCCACCGAGCCTTAACGAGTTAATTATCGTTGAAAATAAGCACGATACGCTGTTACTCGTTGATCATTTTGAACCTGGTGGCATTGCTTATTGTTTAAACGTGCGCAGCGACTCCCGAATTACTAAGGGCATGCAGGTTAAGCGGACGCACAAGGGCATTGAGATTCCGATTGGTGAAAAAACCATTGGTCGTATTTTGAATGCCCTCGGTGATCCGCTGGACGGACTT